>JAUNIU010000020.1 GCA_030523265.1 Eubacteriales bacterium
GGTATGAAAAGTCCACATCACAAATAGTGATGTGGAAATATTGCACATGCTGCTATAAACTCAAGATACTAATCCTCTTCGTCTTCTGTCTCTTCGTCTTCCTCTCCATCAATGTCCAGTGTCACATATTCGCGATCATCCATCTCATCGGCAAATACTTCATCAAAATCACTTTCTTCCTTTTCCTCTGAATCTTCACCCAGACCGAAATACTCACGTAATACATACAATGCACCCAATACAACACCTGCCGCTGCTGCCACAGCAACGATAAATTTCAGTAACTTTTTCATAATATCCTCCATTCCGAAGCGTTTGCTTCCCTGCACTACATTCTGCTATTTTTCCATGCCATGCGGCAGTGCCTGACACATGGCAGGTTTTACGACACCCATTTCCTTAGATACGGGTCGTCAGTTTCCTTGTGATATGGAACAAATATGGATCCAGACCTTTTTCCATTGATAATGCTTCCTGAATATCAAAGTCAATAAATTCGCCATCCTTATATGCAACCACACGATTGCTGGCTCCTTCGCATAACAGTTCCACCGCCTTGGCACCCATGGCGGAAGCATATACACGATCTTTACAAGTAGGATTACCACCACGCTGGATATGTCCCAGTATCGTAGCTCTGGTCTCTACACCAGTGGCCAGTTCGATCACCTTTGCCATCTCGTTGGAATTACCCACACCCTCTGCATTGATGATAATGTGATTCTTTTTGCCCATCTTGCGGCGATCCTGAATCTTGGTAATAATACGTTGTATATCCCCATGATATTCCTCTGTGGTCAAAATATATTCTGCTCCGCTGGCGATACCAGTCCATAACGCAATATGGCCTGCTGTACGTCCCATCACCTCAACAATACTGCAACGCTCGTGAGATTCTGAGGTATCACGCAGTTTATCAATAGCTTCCATCGCAGTATTAATCGCCGTGTCAAAACCGATGGTGTACTCGGTACACGCGATATCCAGATCAATCGTTCCCGGCACGCCGATGGTATTGATTCCCTGCTCGGACAATCTGCTGGCACCATTGAAGGAACCGTCTCCGCCGATCACCACGATACCGTCAATCCCATGTTTGCGGCATATCTCGGCAGCTTTTTTCTGATACTCTGCTTTCTTAAATTCCAGACAGCGGGCTGTATACAAAACAGTGCCACCCAGCTGAATGATATCGGATACCGACAGAGAATCCATATCAAAGATATCCTCTTCTAACAATCCGGCATACCCACGGCGAATACCCTTGACCTTCACACCGTTAGCAATCGCAGTACGCACCACGGCCCGAATAGCAGCATTCATACCCGGTGCATCTCCACCACTTGTCAATACGCCTATCGTTTTCACTGCATTATCCATCTTCTTCCTCCTTATGTCCTCGTGTATGTCCTGTCCATTTCTCAGATACGTATTTTGCTTGTCTTCAGATTCCCCTATAGAAAGTTTTCCCACACGCAAGTCTCTGAAAGAATTTTACGCTAAAATCTATGATTTTTCAATACTCTTTTCCTGAATTGCCACAGATCGGCCAGCCAGTGCCTCTGCTTCTCCGCCCGAAATCCCGGCAAATCCCACCAGTATCTGATCAGCCACAATCCTTCTGGCGTCCACCTGGTATTGTCTGGACAACCGCTTAACCTGTTTCTCCGCGTCCAGATAGATACAAACCATATCTTTGCCATCATAGGCGGCAATATTACGCAGAAACTCGGCTTCTCTCTCCAGATAGGTCTCCTTATCCGTAAAGCGAACCCACAATTCACATGGTACCTGGTCAAATGGAATGACATCCTGACAGATCAGCTTGCCACCACGCTCTTCCTCGGTCTGGGCACGGCCACGGACAAATACCTTTGCCTCTTCCTCCAAAAGATTCTTTTTGCGCTCATAGTCTCTTGGAAACACGATCACCTCCACGGTGCCGTACATATCCTCAATGGTGAGAAATGCCATCAATGTACCATTCTTGGTAGTTTTGACGGTCTTGGATTCAATGATACCGCCTATAATTACATTCTCCCCTTCTTCTACCCTTGGCATACCCATATTTTCTCCCTCTTCCTCCGGCAGAAAATCACTGGACCAGCGTGTACAGTTTTTCTCCATCAGTGCTGCGTAATCTTCTAACGGATGCCCGCTGATATAAATCCCCAGCACCTCTTTTTCCAGACCCAGCAATTCCTCTTTCTCGTATTCTTCCACATTCGGAAACGGAATATCCTTTTCGGAAGCCAGTTCTTCATCCCCCAGATCAAACAACGACATCTGCCCTGCCAGATTACCTTTGCGTTCCCGGCTGACAGTATCCATGATCCGCTGATATACTAATATTTTTTGCTGCCGGTTGCCTTCCAGAGAATCCATGGCACCTGCCTTGATCAAATTGGCAATGACACTCTTATTGACGTCTTTGCCATCAATGCGCTCGATGAAATCCTGCAGGGAACGATACTCCCCGCCGCGTTGCCGTTCCGCCACGATCACATCAATTACCTGCGTCCCGATGCCTTTGATCGCCGCCATGCCATAACGCACACCTCCATGATCCACAGAGAATACTGCATATCCCTGATTGATGTCCGGCGGCAGGATCTGGATATCCATCTCCCGGCAATCCATGGTGTAATCTATGATCTTACGAGTATTATCTTTGACAGAGGTCATCAATGCCGCCATAAATTCCACCGGATAATAGTATTTCAAATATGCTGTCTGATATGCCACCACTGCGTAAGCTGCTGCGTGCGACTTATTAAATGCATATTTTGCAAAATCGATCATTTCATCATAAATCTTATTGGCAGTCTGTTCGGGAATCCCATTGGCAATACAGCCTTTGACCCCTTCTTCTTCATTGCCATAAATGAAATTCTGGCGTTCTGCTTCCATCACCTTGGCCTTTTTCTTGGACATAGCACGACGCACCAGATCACTTCGTCCATAACTGTAACCTGCCAGATTGCGGACGATCTGCATCACCTGCTCCTGATAGACGATACAACCATAGGTGGGTGCCAAGATCGGCTCAAGCTGCGGACAATCATACACGATGCTGTCCTGATTATTTTTTCCCTGAATATATTGCGGAATGAAATCCATAGGGCCCGGACGATACAGGGAGATTCCGGCGATAACATCTTCCATGTTCCTAGGCTTTAATTCTTTCATAAACTGCTTCATACCAGCACTTTCCAACTGAAACACGCCTTCGCATTTGCCGGAGCTGATCATCTCAAACACCTTGGGATCTTCATAATTGATATGCATCATATCCTCGTCTTCGATGCCTGCCAATTTCGCCGCGTCCTGAATCACCGTCAATGTACGCAGTCCCAGAAAATCCATCTTGAGTAATCCAAGTTCCTCTAATGTTGTCATGGTATACTGTGTGGTAATCGTACCATCCGATGCCTTGGATAACGGTACAAATTCATCCACTGGTTCCGGACTGATCAATACACCTGCCGCATGCATGGAGGTATGTCTCGGCAGACCTTCCAGTCTCCGGGACATATCAATCAGATTCCTTGCCTGATCATCGGTCTCATATAAGGTACGCAGTTCCGGATTGGAATGGAGTGCCTTATCTATGGTGATCCCCAGTTCCATCGGGATGGACTTTGCCACCACATCCACATAATTGTACGGCAGATCCAGTACCCTTCCCACATCACGGATCACACCTCTCGCCGCCATCGTACCAAAGGTGACAATCTGCACCACATGATCCCTGCCGTATTTATTCATCACATATTCAATCACTTCCGGACGGCGTTCATAACAAAAGTCAATATCGATATCCGGCATGGTGACGCGTTCCGGGTTGAGAAACCGTTCAAACAGCAGATCATACCGAATCGGATCAATGTTTGTGATCCCCAGAGAATACGAAACGATACTGCCCGCCGCAGAACCACGCCCCGGTCCCACGCTGATACCATGATCCCTAGCATATTTGATGAAATCCCATACGATCAGAAAATAGTCCACAAATCCCATGGTGTGAATGGTTTCCAGCTCATATTCCAGCCGCTCTGATAATTCCGGCGTCAATTCACCATATCGCTTTTCCATCCCTTCCCGGCACAGCTTATTGAGATATTCCCATGAAGTATACCCCTCCGGCACATCGAAATGTGGTAGTTTGTAATGCCCAAACTCAATCTCCACATGACAACGGGATGCAATCTTAGCGGTATTTTCCACTGCTTCTCTGGCATAGGGAAACAATGCCGCCATCTCTTCTTCGGATTTTAAATAAAACTGACCGCCTTCATAGCGCATCCGGTCCTCATCCTGTACCTTCTTCTGGGTCTGTATGCAAAGCAGCAAATCATGTGGCTCCGCATCCTCGGCATGAATATAATGGACATCATTGGTACAGACCAGTTTCAAACCGGTCTCCTGACTCATGCGCAGCAACCCCTGATTCACTGTGGCCTGATCTGATATCCCGTGATCCTGCAATTCCAGATAAAAATGATCCGGTCCAAAGATCTCTGCCAGACGCAGTGCTTCCTTTTTCGCCGTCTCATATTGTCCGTGGCGCAGTGCTGTCGCCACGATTCCCGCCAGGCAGGCACTCAAAGCAATGATGCCTTCATGGTATTGTTCTAACACTTCATAATCCACCCGTGGCTTATAATAAAATCCCTCTGTAAACCCTTTGGATACAATTTTCATCAAATTGGCATACCCTTGATTATTCTCTGCCAGCAGTACCAGATGATTATACCGCTCCTCACCCTTGACATTTTCCCGGTCAAAACGCGATCCGGGTGCTACATATACTTCACAGCCGATCACGGGATTGATCCCCACTTCGTGCGCCGCACGGTAAAAATCAATCACACCATACATATTTCCATGATCTGTGATCGCCAAATGTTCCATACCCAGCTCTTTTGCTCTGGTTACTAATTCTTTTATCTTACAGGAACCATCCAACAATGAATATTCCGTATGGACATGCAAATGTGCAAAACTCATAGCTCTCCTCGCTTCTATCCTATGTATATCCTGACATTCCATCCGCAGTTCTGATAGCGGCGGAACATAGTAATTGCAACTCTTTATAGTATACCCCATATAGAGACAAAAAAAAAGAGATAGTCGTCAAGCGGCTATCCCCGTTTATCCTGTGTACTATGCCTGTACGGAACTCAGATATTTCTCAATCTCTGACATAGCGGTCTGCTCGTCTTCGCCATCCGCAGATACCACGACTTCCTCGCCAGATACCAGTCCCAATGCCATCATTCCCATAATACTCTTGGCATTGACCTTTTTATCTTCGCATTCCACATAAATCTTGCTGCTATACTGGCTTGCCACCTGCACCAATACCGCCACCGGTCTAGCTTCCAAACCGCTTTTAATCTGAATCTTGATCTTTTTTGTAATCATGACCTTTTGTCCTCCTTTGGATCTGGGATAATATCTTGTTGTTCCCGCATACGTTCTGCAATCTCACTGAGCTTTCGTAAACGATGATTGACACCGGATTTTCCCAAAGGTTTGGATAACATCTGCCCCAGTTCCACCAGGGAACTATCCGGATAATCCAGACGCAATTCGGCAATTTCCCGCAAACCATCATTTAACTGACGAAACCCCTTGTGACGCTCAATATAGCGAATATCTTCAATCTGCCTCGTGGCTGCTGTCACAATCTTATGAATATTCGCTGTCTCACAATTCACCTGGCGATTGACAGAATTACGTACATCTTTAATGATACGAACGTTCTCATATTCCATCAGCGCGACGTGGGCTTCCATCACATTGAGAAAATCAACAATCAACGAACCCTCTTTCACGTACAACACCTGATATTTTTTGCGCTCTACGATCTTGGCATCGATCCCAAAAGATGCAACCAATTCCTGTAACTGTCTGCAGAGCTTCTCAGAAGTCACCGCAATCTCCAAATGGTATCCCTTCTCCGGATTGGTCACTGATCCAGCTACCATAAATATTCCCCGCAGATATGCCCGTTTACAACAGGTATTCTGCACCAGACGGTATGGTATGCCCGCAGAATCGCCCCATCGATCCCCTGCGTCATTTATCAGTTTTACCGCCTTTAATATCTTCATTACCACAGCACTATCCCGCACCACCAGCCAATACGTCGGTGTATACGATTGCCGGCTGTGATTACGAATCCGTATTTCCATTCTGGCCCCAAACGCCATCTTTATTAAGATATAAGATTTTTTCGCAACTGTCAAGTTTTCTGTATGAATCTCCAGAGAAATTTTCCCTCCGGGACCTGTGATCACTCTGCCACAAAGGTAAAAGATCGCAGCAAATTCCGCAAGCTGGCAGTGCCTTGCCTGACTCATCTGCTTTCCTAATTCTTCCTTTACTTTCCCTGAAAATGACATGATGTACTCCGTTCTGAAATCTTATTTTTCGATATCTCTGTGCTCCAGCTTAACTGTATACGGCAACCGTTTCATCTGCTCCGTCAACGCACGTGCCATGGTCACAGAACGATGTTTTCCACCAGTACAGCCAATACTGATCACAATCTGATTTTTTCCCTCCGTAATATAATTCGGAATCAAAAACTGAAGCATCTCAAATAACTGCCGCTGAAAGGTTTGTGCCTGTTCCACAGCCATCACATAATCATACACCGCCCGGTCATTTCCGGTCAGGGGCTTCAACTCGGGAATATAGAACGGGTTGGGCAGGAATCGAACATCAAACACCAGATCCGAGTCCTCGGGAATACCATATTTAAATCCAAAGGATAAGATCGTCACAAAAAAGTTCTCATATTCTTCTTCTCCCAAAAAGATTCGGTCAATCTCATGTTTTAATTCCCGGATCAGCATATGGCTGGTATCTAAGATATAATCCGCTCTTTTCTTAATGAATGATAATTCCACCCGTTCTGCTTCGATGGCTTTATCCACTCTTCCCTGCAAAGCCAGCGGATGATTCCTCCTGGTCTCTTTATAACGCTTGACTAACACGTTATTGTCTGCCTCCAGAAATAGGATTTCGTAATGATATCCCTCCTCTGTCAGCCGATCCAGGATACCATCCAGTTCCGATAAACCCTCCAGATTGCGAATATCGATCCCCAGTGCCACATGGTTGTATGCTTCTCCTTCCGTTTCCATCATTTTCGTGAATTTGGAAATCAAGCGTACGGGTAAATTATCCACACAAAAATACCCCATATCCTCTAACATCTTAAGCACAGAACTGCGTCCCGCTCCTGACATTCCTGTCACTATCACATATCGTCTGTCCATCGCCATGCTCCTCTCCGGTCTGACCGCTGCCTCCCTACTGGCACGATACCAATGCTGTCACTGTGTTGGCCAACGCTTGACCTCTGTCTCCAGTTCCACTCCAAACTGTTCATATACGGTTCTCTGTACATGCTCGATCACCCGATCTGTCTGGGCACAGGTACCTTTTCCCACATTCACCACAAAGCCACAGTGTTTCTCGGATACCATCACATCACCCACACGGTATCCACGCAGTCCTGCATCCTGAATCAATTTACCGGCAAAGTATCCCTCCGGTCTCTTAAAGGTGCTACCTGCACTGCCATATTCCAAGGGTTGTTTCTCCCTGCGTCTCTCGTTTAAGTCCCGCATCCGATTCTGAATCTCTCTCACGTCTCCGTTTTCCAACGCAAACAAAGCATCCAGGACAATCATATTTTCCTGCTGGATCACACTATGACGATATCCCAGATCCAGTTGTTCTCTGGTCAGTATCCGCACCCGTCCCTCCTGATCCAGAACTCTTGCGCTGACTAACACATCCTTGATCTCTCCACCATAAGCACCGGCATTCATCGTCACGGCACCACCCAATGTCCCCGGAATACCGCTGGCAAATTCTAACCCGGCAAGTCCTTGTCTGGCCACTTCTGCTGCCAGCTTAGACAATAATATACCACTGCCTGCATATACCAGTGTTTTGCCTTGCACTTCCTGCGGCGTACAATAACCCTGGTCATAAAAAAACTTCCGTGTTTCCTGCTCTTCGGCAAAGCAAGCCACCGCTTCCAGACTACCGCCGCGCCCGCCATGGGTACAAACCACCACACCATCAACACCTGCGTCATCCACCAAAACATTACTGCCATTTCCCAAAATATAATATGGCTCTCCCTGCTCCCGCAGATAACGTATCACCAATACCAGATCTTCTGTTGTCTCTGGTTCCACATACCATCTCGCCGGTCCTCCGATCCGAAAAGTCGTATGTCCGGATAACGGCTCCTGCGCACGGATATGATCTTTTCCTACGATTTGTTCTAAGCTTTGAATCTGAAACATATCTACCCCTTCTCTGCGATGCCAAATGCAATGACATCAACATCTTTTTACTACCATATCGCTTATACATCCGCTATTCTAGCATCCAAAAAAGGATCTGAATACGACAAAAGTCCTTGATACCTCAAGGACTTTGCAGCGTGCGCGAGAAGATTCGAACTCCCGGCCTTCTGATCCGTAGTCAGACGCTCTATCCAGCTGAGCTACGCGCACAATTTATAATGTACGTCATTTGTACCGTACTTGATAGAGTATACACTAGTCTCATTAAAAATGCAAGCATTTTTTTGAAAAAAATTTCCCCGCCATCGGACGGATGGCAGGGGAATGAAATTTGTCTACAGACATACAATCACGTTGTCCATAGCATATCTTTCTAAGATACGCGATTACAGCAGACTCTTGTACAGTGCTGTGATATCCTCAATATTGGTTTCCTTTGGATTGCCCGGACGACATGCATCATCATAAGCAGACTGTGCCAGGAATGGAATGTCCTCTTCCTTGACGATCTCCTTTAAGTCAGCCGGAATACCTACATCGGTAGATAACTGCTGCACTGCATCTACTGCTGCCTTGCGGTACTCTTCCTGAGACATATTCTCTGTGCCTTCTACACCCATAGCCTTGGCGATGTCACGGTATTTCTCACCCGTAGCTTCTGCATTATATGCCATAACGGTAGGCAGAATGATGGCATTTGCCACACCATGTGGGGTATCATACAATGCACCCAGAGGATGTGCCATGGAATGTACCAGACCCAGTCCTACATTCGAGAATCCCATACCAGCCACATACTGTCCAAGTGCCATATCTTCACGACCTTCCGGTGTGTTTTCTACAGCACCGCGCAGAGAACGCGCAATGATCTCGATGGCTTTGAGATGGAACATATCAGATAACTCCCATGCACCTGCGGTGATATAACCTTCGATGGCATGTGTCAGAGCATCCATACCAGTAGCTGCGGTCAGTCCCTTCGGCATAGATGACATCATCTCAGAATCAATGAAAGCTACCACTGGAATATCATGAGGATCTACGCATACCATCTTGCGGTTCTTCTCTGCATCCGTGATAACATAGTTGATGGTTACTTCTGCTGCGGTACCAGCTGTGGTAGGTACTGCAAAGATCGGTACACTCTTGTTCTTTGTGTCAACGGCTCCCTCCAGACTACGTACGTCCTCATGCTCCGGATTGTTGATAATGATACCGATCGCCTTGGCAGTATCCATGGAAGATCCACCACCGATGGCGATTAAGTAATCGGTTCCGGCTTTCTTATAAGCCTCTACACCTGTCTGTACATTCTCAATCGTTGGATTTGGCTTGATATTAGAATACAGTTCATATGTAAGTCCTGCTTTGTCTAACACATCTAATACTTTCTGTGTCACACCAAATTTCACCAGGTCAGGATCGGAGCATACAAATGCCTTCTGAAAACCTCTGTTTTTCGCCTCTGTAGCAATCTCACTAATGGAACCAGCTCCATGATAGGAAGTCTCGTTTAATACAAATCTGTTTGCCATGTTACAATATCCTCCTTTTTTGTCAATCTTGCATAATTTTTTCGCGTTTTCACGCATACCGATGGTATAATTATACAAAATTTCTATCTGGATTGCAATATTCTTTCGGGTGATAATCCTATGAACTTTTTATGAAAAAAAGGCATCCCAGACAGGAAGCCTTTCATAGACACTGATATATGATTTTGCTGCATTATCTGGGTGTGGACCCCCTCCGGGGGTAATGCTCCTAGCATATATTGTTTTGCAAGCAAGCTTGCAATAGCAATATATGCTATAGAGCAGGTGCGAAGCACCTTCCACACCCAAATCACACTTGCCTGAACACATCACATTTTGTGATGTGTGCTTTTAACACGAGTGAATACAAAATATGTCAAATCTTAAGATACAATACTACTTCCATGATCCGACCCTACTCCATGACCCGGATTTCGTTTTTCAGGCGGCTTACCACCCCATCAAATTCCAGGTAAATATAATATTCATCCGGCGCAAAACCGTCTACCTGAATAGCAAACATTTCCTGACGTCTGCCTGTTTCTAAGGAAGAGTAATCCTGTACATAGGAATGCTTTTCCCCTACAAAATAAATGCGGGTGATGGCACCGGGAAGCATGGAAAACAGAAATAAATTGTCACACAAGTGCGGTTTTCTGAAAACGGTCTTTGGCAATCTTTCTGGGGTCAATTCCGGCAGTTCTCCTGAAAAGATTGCGGGCATCTCCAGATTACCGAATACACATTTTTCCTTTACATCGATTATCCGGCTAAAGGAAGCGATATCCGGCTTAAATTCCCATGCATTGATATATGCCTTGGACAGAGTGATCCGGCTGCCTTCCACATCCCGCACCTGATCCACCATGGTTAATACCGAACGGCGTTCATCGGTTTTCTTTTGGACAGAACCCTGCAGATAAACCATGTTCTGACCGGGTAATTGTAACGCTGTACCATAGGTTAAGGTACGGTCACTTTCATGGTGGTAACGGCAGCGATAACTGTGTTTCTCCGGATTCCATATGACTTCCACCACCTCAGAGTGGTCTACATCGGAATATCCCTGTGGCAGATCACCCTGTGCCTTTCCGTTAAAGACCAGCATGGTATTTTCTCCCGTCCATGCAGCACTACACGGCCAGCCCAGCAAAAACTCCGTACCATCCTCCGGCTGTAATACATTTGATTCCAGCGGAGTGCCATCCCATACCCCTGCCGGAGATAATACAAAACGTGGCTGCAAGGTATCCAAATCCAGATACAGAACCGTATGCAGACGCCGAAACGTCAACAGCAGACCTCCGTCCCGGTATTCCATGTGAGACATCTTTGTCCAGTCTGCCACATCACGGTATTTTTCTCCCAATATCTCTACCAAAGCAATTTTGCGTTCGATCTCACCATTGTCCATATTTAATTCGATAATACAGTCGTTGACATGCTCCCGGTCTGATGCCATCGCCAGATATAACGATTCCTCATGCTGTGCCACCACGGTACTGATGGGCTCCTTGATGATAAATGTCCGGTACACACGTCCCATATAATCCATCTCATGATAACGGCATGGCTGAATCTCTCCCAGCGAATTGACACAACTGGCAGTACGGTCCGCAAAGAGGAAATGACCATTTTGCAACGGTATCATCCCCATACGATTGGTTCTGAGCTGCAACGCATAACGGATCGCCCCATTCCCGTCCAATGCCACCGGCTTAAAGGTCACGCCATTGACCATCATCATCGGCATCTGCAGATCATCGTCTCTCTCTACCTTAGATACGATCCCCTGCAAATTAATCGGTGCATCCGGCACATAGATCCGGATCATACGATGTTTGACAATCTCATCCTGTTCATTCACCAGATACAGATCCACTTTATTACTGCGGTTGAGATACAATCCCAACACAGCCACACGGTGACGTCTGGCAGGCTCTGTCTCGGCGATAAAATCAGCACCATCATCTCCCTGTACCCGGTATCTGACTTTATACTCCTTTGAGGTGTTAAAAAGGAGTAATGCGGTTTGCTGTGCCAACCCATAAGGATTTGGGATCGGAAAAAGTATATAATCTGCGATCCAGGATTTGTTCAAAGGCATAATCTCGAACCTGCGCTGTAAAAGAACGCTGTGGTTCTTTGCGAAACGGGGTCAGCACCTTGCGCTCCGTCTGTTCAAACACTTCACGCTCATAGGTGCGGTCCAGTTTATTCAAATCGGAAGGACTATATGTCACCTTGGAACCACGTCTCACTTCTACAAATAAATCTTTCCAAAAACTCATAGCCAGTCTCCTTTCAGGAAATCTACAATTTCATCGTCAACTGGATGCGCTGCTTTTGCAAATCCACACTCATCACCTTGACATCTACGATATCACCCACACTGACCACATCCAATGGATGCTTGACAAATTTTTTATCGGACATCTGGGAGATATGCACCAATCCATCCTGATGCACACCAATATCTACAAACGCACCGAAATCAATCACATTGCGCACCGTTCCCTTCAGTATCATACCTTCTTTTAAATCTTTCATCTCCAGCACATCGGTCCGCAGGATTGGCCTTGGCATCTCGTCACGGGGATCCCTTGCCGGCTTCTCCAATTCCTTTAGGATATCGATCAATGTCGGTTCACCAATGCCCAGTTCCTCTGCCATCGCCTTTTTATCTTTAACACGCTTTTGCAAAGAACCTGCCTGCTTTTGCCCGGAGGTATCCTGTCTATCTGCAGTGTCCTCCCCGGATGGCAGTGTCATATCGCCAAAGGCTTTTGCAAAGGCGGCACCAAAAGCGGTATTGGTATTGCGTACCACAAACTCCTGCTTTTTCTTCTTTGGTGCGGATGCCTTTTTCTTCATCGGCGACTGCTGTTTGGCAGCCTCGGTCTGGATCTTCTTTAACTCCTCCGGAGTGATCTTCAGCTTGTCTAATAATGCTTCCGCCGCATCATAAGACTCCGGATGTACACTGGTGGCATCCAATGGATTCCTGCCGTCCAGAATACGCATGAAACCGGCGCACTGTTCATATGCTTTCGGCCCTAACTTTGGTACCTTCAGCAGTTCTTTACGGTCACAGAATTTGCCATTTTCTTCCCGGTATACCACAATATTTTTGGCAATCGCCTTACTGATACCCGAAATATATTCCAAGAGGGAGGCCGACGCTGTGTTGAGGTCTACACCCACTTTGTTGACACAATCCTCCACCACACCGGATAAGGTTTCCCCTAATTTCTTCTGATTCATATCGTGCTGATACTGTCCCACACCGATGGACTGGGGATCGATCTTGACCAGCTCTGCCAATGGATCCTGTAATCTGCGGGCAATGGATGCGGCACTGCGCTGTCCCACGTCAAAGTTTGGAAACTCCTCCGTCGCCAGTTTGCTGGCGGAATATACAGAGGCTCCCGCTTCGTTCACGATCACGTACTGCACCGGTTTGGAGATCTCATGTAACATATCTGCGATAATCTGTTCCGACTCACGGGATGCTGTACCATTTCCTACAGAGATCAGAGAGATATCGTACTTGTCAATCAGCTTTTTCACTTCCCGCTTGGCTTCCTCCACCTTGTTCTGTGGTGCGGTGGGATATATTACCTTGGTATCCAGCACCTTGCCTGTGGAATCCACCACCGCCAGTTTACATCCGGTACGAAATGCCGGATCCCAGCCAAGCACAGTCTTACCTGCAATCGGTGGCTGCATCAATAACTGCTCCAAATTCTTTCCAAAGACGCGGATCGCACCATCCTCTGCCTTCTCTGTCAACTCATTACGCAATTCCCGCTCAATGGCAGGCGCAATCAAACGCTTGTAGCTGTCCTCGATGGCTTCTTCCAATGCAGGTGTGGTATATTCATTTTCACTGGTGATGACCTTCTTGCACAAATAAGTCAGAATACGCTCCTGCGGTGCCTCCACTTTTACTACCAAAAATTTCTCTTTTTCTCCACGGTTCAGTGCCAGAATGCGATGTCCCACAATCTTATGAATCGGTTCCTCAAAAGCATAGTACATCTCATACACGGATTGGGCTTTTTCATCCTTGGCGGTGGAGATAATCTTTCCCTCTTCTCTGGTTATATCACGGATATAGCTGCGATAATCCGCATCATCGGAAATCATCTCAGCAATAATATCTCTGGCACCGGCGATGGCATCCGCAGCGGATTTCACTTCTTTTTCCTCGGATACATAAGCAGCCGCCACTGTCTCCAGACTCTCTGTAGTCTCCTGTGCCAAAACCAGTTCTGCTAACGGCTCCAATCCCTTTTCCTTGGCAATCGTAGCTCTGGTACGGCGTTTCGGGCGATATGGACGATACAGATCTTCTACCACTACCTGTGTCTCTGCCGCCAGAATCTGTGCCTTTAACTCATCTGTCAATTTGCCCTGTTCCTCAATGGTAGCCAGCACCTGCTCCTTTTTCTCCTCCAGGTTGCGCAGATACGTTAATCTCTCATGCAGACTTCGCAGCTGCTCATCGTTTAAGGAACCATGTGCCTCTTTACGGTATCTGGCGATAAAGGGAATCGTATTGCCCTCTTCGATCAGCTTGATCGTAGCTTCTACCTGCCATACCTTGATATTTAATTCTTCCGCTATCTTCTTTGCGATATCCATGATTTATCTCCATTTCTAAAAAGACAGCCGCACGAAACCCCCATACGACTGCCCTTCAAAGTCTATTATCCTTGTTCCGTCTGATCGTTTGCACGAATGTTATTTTGCTAATGCAAATGCATCGTGTACTGCCTGTGCAGCATCCTCTACATACTTCTCATCCACCAGGACTGTTACACGAATCTCGGAAGTGGAGATCTGACGAATGTTGACACCGGCATCATATAACGCCTCAAACATTTTAGCAGCCACACCAGCGTTGGTCATCATGCCTGCGCCTACTACAGATACTTTCGCCACATCTGCAGTCACTGTAGTTTTCTCACACTTTAAGCTGGTATTGGCATGACGCTCCAAAGTCTCCATCGCGGTATCTGCCATATCTCTGGTTACCGTAAAGCTGATATCCTGTGTGCCGCCATGCTCTACAGACTGTAAGATCATATCTACATTTACGTTGTGATTTGCCAAATGCTGGAACAGCTTGAAGGCTACTCCCGGCTTATTCTCTAATCCCTCTACTGAAATCTGTGCCACATTTTTATCGGTAGCAACTCCACTGACTAACATCTTCTCCATATTACTTTCCTCCTTTACTACTGTACCCTCATTGGTATTTAAGCTGGAACGTACCACCAACTGTACGCCGTATTTCTTCGCCATTTCTACGGAACGATTGTGCAGTACACCGGCACCCAGGCTGGCTAACTCTAACATCTCGTCATAAGTGATCTCGTCTAACTTGCGGGCATCCGGCACAACGCGGGGATCCGCTGTGTACACGCCATCTACATCGGTGTAGATCTCGCACGCATCCGCATGCAATGCTGCTGCCAATGCAACCGCTGTAGTATCGGAACCACCACGGCCAAGTGTGGTATAATCATCGTATTTATTGATTCCCTGGAATCCTGTGATCACCACAATACGTCGGTTATCTAATTCAAAACGGATTCTCTCTGTGTCAATTCTCTTTAATCTGGCATTGCCGTAGTCTTCTGTGGTATGCATTGCCACCTGAAAACCATTCATGGATACGGCTGGTACTCCCAAGGAATCCATCGCCATCGCCATCAGTGCTACAGAAGTCTGCTCACCTGTGGTCAGCAACATATCCAGTTCACGGCGTGATGCCTTTGGATTGATATCCTTTGCCATGTCTAACAATACATCCGTCTGTTTCCCCATAGCAGACAGTACGACTACAATCTGATTCCCTTTTTGGTAATCTTCGATACAGCGCTTCGCCACATTGAAGATACGCTCCTTGTTGGCAACCGATGTGCCACCAAATTTCTTAACGATTAACATTTTTTCTGTTTCCTCCTTTTATGAATCAAAACGAATCTTGCTTATCACATTCCCCAGGCTTTCTGCTGCCTTGGCATAAGTTCCTTCTGTGATATAATCCGTCACAAAACCATATTCATCGGCATAACCAGCATCGATGGCCTTGACTGCACCAAAGACCTCTGTCACTTTTGCCGCATTCTCTGCCTGTGTACCGGAGACGCGGACGAAGAATTTATTCTTCACATCATCCATCGGCATTAGTTGTAGCTTGTCGGCATCCCACAATGTATTAATATTGATACCCTGATGACGGGCACAATCCATAACATCGGATACCACGGCACTCGCCGTAGCTAATTTGCCGGCTCCCTGACCATAGAACATCACATCACCCACCATATTACCTTTGACGAGGATCGCATTAAACACGCCGTCCACGCTATATAGCGGATGTTCTCTGGTAATCAGTTTTGGCGCCACCATCGCGCTCACCTGGTCACCCACTTTCTTGCTGGAACCGAATATCTTTACCTTGGCATCCATCTTTTTGGCATAGCAGATGTCCCTGTCTGTGATCTTCGTGATTCCCTCGGTATAAATATCCTCAAAATCCAACTGTTTGCCATATGCCAGAGAAGTTAGAATAGCAATCTTCCGGCAGGCATCGAAGCCCTCCACATCTGCCGTAGGATCTTTCTCGGCATAACCTTTGTCCTGCGCATCCTTTAATACGGTATCAAAAGCAGAGCCTTTCTCGGTCATTTCTGTCAAAATATAGTTTGTCGTACCGTTTAAGATACCGGAGATCTCTTCGATCTCATCCGGTGCCAGCGAACTTTTGAGAGGACGGATGATAGGAATACCGCCGCCTACACTGGCTTCAAACATAAAGTTTACGTTTTTATCCGCAGCGATCTGCAACAGTTCCGGTCCGAAATCTGCTACCAATGCTTTGTTAGAGGTACATACGCTCTTACCGGCCTCCAAGGAAGCCTTGACAAACTCATAGGCGGGATGCAATCCCCCCATGGTTTCCACCACCACATGAACCTCCGGATCATTCTTGATAATCTCAAAATCATGCACCAGAATCTTTTCTACCGGATCACCGGGAAAGTCCCGCAGATCCAATACATATTTCATCTGTACCTCTTCCCCTACCCGCTTTGCGATAATATCATGGTTTTTCTGAATGATCTCCACCACTCCGGAACCCACGGTACCATAACCTAACACTCCTACGTTTATCATTTTCTTTCATCCTCCATATGTATTTGCTAACATTAACTGTTTGTGTCTGATGAATGACTGGTGCTTATCCACGCCAGATAAGCATTTATGAATGCATCCAGATTGCCATCCAGAACACTTTGTACATTTCCCACTTCTGCATTCGTCCGATGATCCTTGACCATCGTATAAGGCTGCATCACATAGGAACGTATCTGGCTGCCCCAGCCGATTTCCTTGGATTCCCCACGGATACCATTGGCCTTTGCCAACTGCTCCTGCTGCTTGAGCATATAGAGTTTCGCCTTCAACATTTGCATTGCCTTATCTTTATTCATATGCTGCGAACGTTCATTCTGACACTGTACCACGATCCCGGTAGGGAAATGGGTAATACGGATCGCCGATGAAGTCTTATTGATATGCTGACCACCGGCTCCACTGGAACGATAGGTATCGATGCGGATATCATCGTCTGCAATCTCCACATCCAGATCCTCTTCAATATCCGGCATAACATCACAAGATACAAAGGAGGTTTGGCGTTTCCCGGCAGCATTAAACGGTGAAATACGCACCAGACGGTGCACACCGTGCTCTGCCTTCAAATAGCCGTATGCGTTGATCCCATTTATCTGCAATGTGACTGATTTGTACCCGGCTTCATCGCCGTCCAGAAAATCTAACATCTCGACCTGGAATCCTTTTTTGTCAGCCCAGCGCTGATACATACGGCAAAGCATACTTGCCCAGTCACAGCTTTCGGTACCACCGGCACCGGCATGCAGCGTCAGTATCGCATTATCCTTATCATACTCCCCGCTTAAAAGGGTTTCGATCCGCAGAGACTCGAAATCTTCCTCAAAGGTCCTGAGAGATTCCTCGATCTCCGCCAAGATACTGCTATCGCCTTCTTCCTCGGCGATCTCAATCAACATCAGCATATCCTCTCTGCTGTCAGATAGTGCTTCGTATCGTTCAATCACAGATTTTAACTTCTTTGACTCCTGTACGATGCCGGTGGATCTCTCCGGATCATCCCAGAAGCCAGGTTCTTCCATGGTTTTATCTAACTCTTCTACCCGGTCTCTCTTATTCGCCAGGTCAAAGTGAATTCCCCATTTCAAGCAGTGGCTGTTCGTAGTTGGACAAAGTCGCTTTGATATTATCAAACTCTACCATTCCCGCTCACCTTCTTTCTATAAAATAAAATCATTTATTGTGCTGCCAAAAACTTCCAGGCTTTCAACCCGCGCTTAGACACGTTTCCCGCAACACTGTTTATATTTCCGTCCGCTGCCGCAAGGACATGGATCGTTTGGCTGAATCTTCTTGGAGGTACGGCGTTTTGGTTCTGCCGGTGCACTGGTATCCTTATTGGTGCCAGTCGGCTTGGCTACCTGCTCACGCTCTACCTTTTGTTCAATCTGAATATGGGTCAGTGCCTTTACAGTCTCCTCACTGATGGAATCGATCATATCATTGAACATTTCAAACCCGGCGAACTTGTATTCTACTACCGGATCACGCTGACCATATGCCTGCAGTCCGATTCCCTGCCGCAGCTGATCCATATCATCGATGTGATCCATCCATTTACGGTCGATAATACGCAGCAAAATGATGCGCTCGATTTCGCGGATCTGGTCTGCATCCGGAAATTCTGCTTCTTTCGCCTCATATACCTTGACCGCCTCTTCCTTGATCTGCTGTATTAATTGTTTCTTGGTACCATGTTTTAATTGTTCCTCTGTAAGCACCACTTTATCCATCGGAATAATCTGACGGATCACATGGTTCAGTTCCTTCATATCCCATTCTTCCGCAGATCCATCCTCCGGAATCACGGAATTTACACAGGACTCTGCCACATCCGTAATCATCTTATATACCGTATCGCGCATACTCTCGCCATCTAACACACGACGGCGTTCTGCATAGATTACCTCACGCTGCTCATTGTTGACGCGGTCATACTCCAACAGATTCTTACGAATACCAAAGTTATTACCCTCGATCTTTTTCTGGGCACTTTCGATGGCACCGGAAAGCATCTTGTGCTCTACCTGCTCACCATCCGGCATGGCATCAAACAGTCCCATCAAACGCTCAGAACCAAAGAGACGCATCAAATCGTCCTCTAAGGAAATATAGAAACGGGACTCACCCGGATCTCCCTGACGACCGGACCGGCCACGCAACTGATTATCAATACGACGGGATTCATGACGCTCCGTACCGATGATCTTCAGACCGCCTAATTCTTTCACGCCTTCTCCCAGTTTAATATCGGTACCACGACCCGCCATGTTGGTGGCGATGGTAACGGCTCCCATCTGTCCGGCATCGGCGATGATCTCCGCTTCCAATTCGTGGAATTTGGCATTTAATACTTTATGCGGAATCCCTTTCCGCTGTAACTTGGCACTCAGATACTCGGAAGTATCGATGGTAATCGTACCCACCAGCACAGGCTGTCCTTTTTCGTGTGCCTGTACGATGTCGGCAATCACCGCATTGAACTTGTCTTCCTTTGTCTTGTATACCGCATCATTATAGTCGATACGGGCAATCGGCAGGTTCGTAGGGACTTCCACCACATCCATCTCATAGATCTCACGGAACTCCTTTTCCTCGGTCAATGCAGTACCTGTCATACCGGATTTCTTGGTATATTTGTTAAAGAAGTTCTGGAATGTAATGGTGGCTAATGTCTTGCTCTCACGCTTTACCTTCACATGTTCTTTCGCCTCAATCGCCTGATGCAAACCATCGGAGAAACGCCGTCCCGGCATGATACGTCCGGTAAACTCATCTACGATCAATACTTCGTCATCATTGACCACGTAATCCTTGTCCTTAAACATCAAGGAATGGGCACGCAGTGCCAGATTAATATTATGCTGTAATTCCAGATTATCCGGGTCAGCCAGGTTCTCCACCTGGAAGAACCGCTCTGCTTTTCGTACACCTTCCTCGGTCAGGTTGACATTTTTATCTTTCTCATCTACTACATAGTCGCCGGTCTCTTCTTCCTCTTCGTTCATCAGAATGTCGATCTTAGACAGTTCCTTCGCTTCCCCGCGGGTCAACTGCTTCACGAAGATATCGCAGGCCTCATATAACTTGGTGGACTTGCCACTCTGACCAGAAATAATCAGTGGCGTACGCGCCTCGTCGATCAATACGGAATCCACCTCATCGATGATGGCATAGTGAAGAGATCTTTGCACCAGATCTTCCTTATAAACCACCATGTTATCACGCAAATAATCAAATCCCAATTCATTATTGGTGGCATATGTGATGTCACAATTGTATGCCTCACGACGCTCATCATTATCCATGGAATTCAGAATCACACCAACACGCAGTCCCAGAAATTCATGCACTTGTCCCATCCACTCAGCATCACGCTTCGCCAGATAGTCATTGACTGTTACAATATGAACTCCCTTGCCTTCCAGAGCATTCAGATATGCCGGAAGCGTGGATACCAATGTCTTACCCTCACCGGTACGCATCTCTGTGATACGACCCTGATGCAGGATCACTCCACCGATGAGCTGTACCTGATAATGACGCATCCCCAGAACACGGGTAGCTGCTTCACGGACGGTGGCGTACGCCTCCGGTAACAGATCGTCCAAAGTCTCTCCATTTGCAAGCCGCTCCTTAAATTCCGGTGTCTTTGCCTGTAATTCTTCATCCGTCAGCTTCTCATACTCCGGTGCCAATGCCTCAATCTTATGCACAATGGGCATAATACGCTTTACTTCATGTTGACTGTGTGTTCCAAAAATCTTAGTAAATACACTCATGAAATTCTCTCCTAACTTTCGTTGCCTAATCAGAGGACGGGTGCTTCGGTTTGTGTCGTCCTCTCCCCTCAAAACATTACAAACCAATCTAAAGTATAACATTATCTTTTTGCAAACGCAATGATATTTTCTTTTGACTTTTCACCTTTGACTTTTCCCATTTTGTAGGATAACTCGTGGTTATCTATCATTTGTATCTTTTGCCGTAATGTCTGCCCTGTGTGTCAATGAGAGATTGCTGAA
>JAUNIU010000232.1 GCA_030523265.1 Eubacteriales bacterium
TATTCTGCGGCTTCCCAAAAAATGTATTCGGAGAGATAACTTTCTTCCCTAAAACTTTAAATTCTCTGCTTTCCGCCTGCCTGTCGATAAAAAATTCAATATCCTTCCCACAATCCTTCAGAAATTTGCAAATCACTTCTCCGTTTACACCACATCCGTAAATGCACAACTTCGTAATTTTATCCTGTGCTAATTTCCCAAGAAATGTGAAATCTTTTCCATATGCAGTCACAGTGTACACCCTTACACCTCCCCATAATTTACTACGTTCAGAAAGCCGCTCGCCTTGATATCTTCGAAGCCGACGAAGTCTTCAATGACCAATTCAGCAACAAAGTGCCTGCATTTCATTGCTCCTAAGATGCGCATAAATAGCTCAAATGTGCGTTGGCAAACCTGCTATATGTCTGCATTCAATATCATCACCGGCTTGCCTGTCCTCTGATACAACTGCACCACGCTACTTCCATCCCCGTAATACGCATCACTTACCACAATTGCCTGGTCTATGTCCGCAATGTCATCATAGATTCCCCAGCCCTCCGCGAGATACTGATTGCATATTGCCTTGTATGCTTCCCATAGCTGCGACCGCATAACTGTCAGGGTACTCTCTATCAGTGGATGTGACCGACATAATAATGCAACCTCGTTCCTGTTCTCCTTAAAAATTTCAAAAACGGATTTCATCTTTGCTATCATCTTTTCATTTTGCTGGAGTAGTGTGCCGATGCTGTTGTTATAGAAAATAATCTTTTTCGGCGTACTGTCTGGTTTATTTATGGTGTACAGCCACTCCGTGGGGATATCCACATCCTCCCGTTTTGTATTCACCACCTTGTCAAACTTCAAGGAACCCGTCCCCCTCAATCTTATTTTCCCAATACTTTCTGGCAGCACTGCTATGGTCGTCCGTGGCATTTATAAGTGCCTTGATATAGACCTGCTTCATCACCTCAGACTGTACGATTACCCTGTCCGCATGGAATACCGCCGAAACAATACAGAAATGGCTGATATTTTTCACTGTGTCTTCATTTTCCGGGTCAGGCCCTGCAAGCACGAAATGCGGAATATAAATAAGACAGTCCGTAAATTTCTTGAAATTATCGGAATAAAAGAATGGGTGTACGCTGGTAACGATGTTGTAGGAGTCGTACCCATTGTGTATATAAATCTCGTCCGGTCTTTGTGCCTCAAAGTCATATTCGTCGTATTTTGTCACGGGTACATATGACGGGGATTGGTTTCCTTCATAGTGTTCCTCTTTCAATGTGCCGTCCGGAGTTTTGTCGAAATACAGGATAGGGATTACATATGCATCCGTGTTTCTATCCGCATCTGCCGCCTTCTAGACGCTCTCAAGAGAGTTCCACATACTCGCCTTATATGGCAGGATCACAACCGCCTTCCTGTCATCCGGCAGATCGTAGGTTATGTCGTGCCGTATCTGGTTTAACTGCTTCTGTATCTTCTTTGCTATCTTACGGCATTGCACCTCATCCGGGACAGCCTCGCTCATCCGAAAGATATTCTCACAGTAGTCCTCTAAGAGCCTCACAAGACAGGCATATTTTTCATGCAGACTCTCTATATAATTTCCTATAAGGATTGCGGATTTCTGGCACGTAGCAAGTACTTCCGCCACACTGCCGGGATCAGCTTTCATTGATTTTACAATCGTGTCATTTGCCTTTATCAGTGTGGATACACTCTTCAGAAGTTCTTTCTTTTTGTAACGCTTCAATGTTTCCACACCTCTTTTCCTGCCGCAAGGCGGCTGCCGTCATGTGGCTACTGTTTCATCCGGAATATGATTTTTTATCATCATAAGCATTATCGCAGCGTCCCTTAATGGACAATGCAGGGCCGGTTCTGCAGACTGCATTGCCCAGTCCCCAATACCCGGTTCTGCTTCACTCCGTGTAAAGCCACGGTCCTGGCATACTCGAAGGCAAAACGAACAAGTCCCTTTTCCCCAGTTAATGCCAACTTTTTGCCACAGTTCCATAAAATATCTTTTTGTGGAACTGTTTTTATCAACACACCGTTCCGGCGATCCCAATCGAATGCCCCATCTGCGGACATTCACAGATAAAACGGATTGTCATCCGCTTATTCCCCGATCTGGTGGATTAACCTGTTACAGGAAACGAATTAAATATTTTTATTTAGGTCCGATTCCATCTTTTTATACTTTTTCTCTACATTTTTGGCGGAATTTAGGGCAATCGTGGTACGGCTGCCGCAGCTTTCACAGACAAACTCATCCTTCCATCCCTTGCCTTCCGCCCCACAGACCGCACAGAGGCTTCCCGTCCCTTTGGAACCTATTTCCATCAGTTCCACGAAATGAAGCCGGCATTTAAATGCAAGCCTCTCCCGCACATATCCCTGAAAGCTCCGTGTCAGGTTCACAGTCCGGGAATAATGCTTTTCCCGGTCTTTCAATACCCTGCTTGGAATGACAATGCGGGTCGGTTTCTCCTCACGGAGCATCCAGTTGATTTCCGTATTGATATAGCGGATTGTATCTGCCCACTCCCTTGCTTTCCTGCTGTCATATTTTTGTCTGACAAGGTTATTGTTCTCTATGGCTTCTGCCTTATCGGGCAGACTGTCCGCCCCGCAGTTCTCCGCTTTTCTGATAAGTTTCCCACGTTCTTGATTCTTTAAATCTAGGCGCAGGGTTTCCAAAAACACTATCTGCCCAAGCGTTTCCCCATAGACGGTGCCGTCCGAAAGGGTGAACATTGCTTTATTTTCGATGTACATAAATACAATATTTGTATAGTCACCATGTTTCTTAATCTTTGTTTCCACCGGGATATGCAACACAACTCCGGTTTTCCCAAAGATGAATAAAATCTGTCTGTCGTACTGTTCGTTATTCCCTAGCGGCACGAATACCCTGCGCTTCGGTATCCTGCTGACGAGGTAAATTCCCCGTTCCCATAGCAATAGCCGTTTGGTGATACCCTGAAAAACTACTTGTACTCTGTCTTGGGCTGGGGTAAGGTATTTCCGTACCATCCTCCGGATGCGGCTGTTGAGCCTGTTCGTGTCAAGTGCAAGACCCTTTGCTTTATCCGGCATCTCATAAGGCTCTCCATTTAAGACATTGCTCTGTGTCCGCATCATTGTCCTTTTTTGTGACATAATTCTCTGCCAATCATGTCTGCGGCAATGTCGTTGCCGTGTGCCATCAGATTTCGCAGAATGAACCCATCTGCGAAACAGCCTGAACACAAAATATTGGGCTTCCAACCCACATCTTGTGTTTCTGATATATCCTATCGACAAAAATTATATAAAACTTTATATCGCTTGTCAATCTATGGCGATAAAATTGTCAAAGTTTCCCGAAAATTTTGTTCAATTTTTTGTACGGAAAAGTTTTTAAGAATTCTGATTATTATCACGCTTGGGAGCCACTGTTCTCAAGCTTGAGAGCCGCTATAATCTACGGTATTATCACGCTTGAAATCCACCACTATATATGGTGGTTACCATAGAAGATATTGATATGGGATATTGTCCTCTTTTAAACTGTATTTCATGAAGGA
>JAUNIU010000021.1 GCA_030523265.1 Eubacteriales bacterium
CGCTGAAAGAACACACTTGGGATGTGGGGGAGGTGACGACTCCAGCCACGATTACTGCGGCAGGTGTCAGAACATATACCTGTGAAATATGCGGAGTTACAAAAACAAAGGAAATTCCGAAGCTGCCGGATACTACACCGCAGCCTGGAACCACAGAAGTCCCGAAAGCGACGCTGGAACCGGGAACTACAGAAGATCCGGAAATGAAACCCAAACCCGGAACCACAGAATATCCAGAGAACACATCAAAACCGGGAGTCCCAGAAGATCCAGAGACCACACCGGAACCGGGAGCCACAGAAATCCCGGATCCTAACGGTTCTTCCATAAACACCCCCGAACAAAACAGATCAAATGCTTCCGGCAATGCAGGAAGCAAGAACAGAAACGGTATTTCCAAGGTAAATCTCAAAAAAGGAATGTGTATCCGGGAGAAGAAAACAAACGGTATTTATATCGTGACAAAAGTAACGGCAGAAGGCGGAACGGTCGCTTATAAAAAACCGATCAAAAACAAAGCCAATATAAAAATTCCGGATCAAATCCGATACCAAAATATCATATTGAAAGTGACAGCAGTCAAAAGTAAGGCATTCTATAAAAATAACAAAATAAAAAAGTGTACCATAGGAAAAAATATTAATACACTAGGCTCAAAAACCTTTTACGGATGCAAAAAGTTATCCTGTGTAAAAATCAGGTCCAAAAAACTCGTCAAAGTAGGCAAAAAAGCATTTACTCGTATGGGATATAAGGCAAAAATGATAAAAATCTACGTGCCTAAAAAATATGCGAAGAAATATAAAACTCTTTTCCGGAAAAGAGGTCTTGCTTCCCGGGCAGCTTTTCGTATCAGATAAGAGAACAAAGAGCAGAAACAAAAACCGCATGATGTACTGTTGGGGGCAGTGATATAAATTCTATTGCTGCCCCCTAATTTTGCCCGCGAAAATCTTTACGTAAATTCGCATTTTATCTTGATTTCCCCCTCTGATTACGATATACTTTTATTGGTAGTTTTCCCTATATGCATGGGAAGGCTCTGTATATAATGTATGCCTGCGGGCGGAATGGAGGAAAATATGAAGTTTGGTTTTTTTGATGATCCAAATAAGGAGTATGTCATCACCACACCGAAGACACCACTTCCTTGGATCAACTACTTGGGAAGCAATAGTTTCTTTTCTTTGATTTCCAATACTTGTGGTGGGTATAGTTTCTATAAGGATGCAAAACTATTGCGTCTGACCCGTTATCGTTACAACAATATCCCAAACGATGAGGGTGGACGTTATTATTACATCAAAGAGGGAGATTCCGTATGGAACCCAGGCTGGCAGCCGGTCAAAGCGGAGCTGGATTCCTATGAGTGCCGTCATGGTATGGGTTACAGCCGTTTTACTTCTGTGAAAAATGGGTTGAAAGCTTCTTTGCTGGCATTTGTACCGGTAAATGATAACTGTGAAGTCAATCAGTTGACTATGACCAATGAATCCAATGAAACAAAGACATTTTCCATCTTTTCTTATATAGAGTTCTGTCTTTGGAATGCCATGGATGATATGACAAACTATCAGCGTAACTTAAATATCGGTGAGGTGGAAGTGATCGGCTCCACGATCTATCACAAAACAGAATACCGTGAACGCCGCAACCACTACGCTGTCTATAGTGTCAACTGCCCTGTGGCAGGTTTTGATACCAGTCGTGATGAATTTCTGGGTGCTTACCGCGGTGTCACAGATCCACAGGTAGTAGCCGAGGGCAAATCCCACAATTCTGTTGCCAGTGGATGGTATCCGATCGGATCCCATCAGATTGATATCACATTAGAGCCGGGAGAATCCAAAAGCGTAATCTTCGTACTGGGCTATTGTGAAAATCCGGAAGACCAGAAGTTCGAGGCACAGGATGTCATCAATAAAAAACCAGCCAATGAGTTACTGGCAAAATACCAGACAGACGAACAGGTGGCTGCCGCTCTGGCAGAGTTAAATGCACATTGGGAAGATCTGTTATCCAAGTTTACCGTAAAATCAGACGAAGATAAATTAGACCGCATGGTAAATATCTGGAACCAGTACCAGTGTATGGTAACCTTTAATATGTCACGTTCCGCTTCCTATTATGAATCCGGCATCGGCCGCGGCATGGGATTCCGTGATTCCTGCCAGGATCTGTTGGGCTTCGTACATCTGATTCCGGAGCGTGCCCGCGAGAGAATCATTGATATTGCTTCCACCCAGTTTGAGGATGGCAGTGCTTATCACCAGTATCAGCCATTGACCAAGAAGGGCAATGCGGATATCGGTACCGGCTTTAATGATGATCCATTATGGCTGATCGCCTGTACTTCCGCTTACATTCGCGAGACAGGCGACACCTCCATCTTAGAGGAGATGGTGCCGTTTGACAATGATGCCTCCAAAGCAGTACCTTTGATGGAGCACTTAAAGAGATCCTTTGATTATATTGCAAACCACAAGGGACCACACAATCTCCCACTGATCGGACGCGCAGACTGGAATGACTGCTTAAATCTGAACTGTTTCTCCAAACAGCCGGGTGAATCTTTCCAGACCTTTGGGCCAAGTGAGGGACCTGTGGCAGAGTCCGTATTCATCGGTGGTATGTTTGTCAAATATGGTAAAGAATATGCCGATCTGTGTGCATACACCGGAGACCAGGCGGAAGCCGACCGCGCCATGGCAGAAGTAGCTGCGATGAATGATGCGGTATTAGATGGCGGCTGGGACGGCGAATGGTTTGTTCGTGCCTACGACGCAGAGAGCCGCAAGATCGGTTCCAAAGAATGCGAAGAAGGACAGATCTATATCGAGCCACAGGGCTTCTGTGTACTGGCTGGTATCGGTGTGGAGACTGGCGAAGCAAAGAAAGCACTGGATTCTGTCAAGGAGAAGCTGGATACGAAATATGGTATCGTACTGTTACAGCCTCCTTATACCAAGTATCATTTAGAACTGGGCGAGATTACTTCTTATCCGCCAGGATACAAAGAGAACGCAGGTATCTTCTGCCACAACAATCCATGGGTATCCTGTGCTGAGACTGTGATCGGCCGCGGTAACCGCGCATTCGAGATCTATAAAAAGACTTGTCCGGCATATATTGAAGATATCAGCGAGATTCACTGTACAGAGCCTTATGTATACTCCCAGATGATCGCCGGAAAGGACGCCCACTTCTTTGGACAAGCTAAGAACAGTTGGTTGACCGGTACTGCTGCATGGACTTTTGTCAATGTATCCCAGTACATCCTCGGTGTGGTTCCTACCCTGAATGGCTTAAGTGTTGATCCTTGTGTACCAGATGAGATGGGTACCGGATTCACTATGACACGTAAGTATCGCGAGGGAATTTATAATATTAAAGTAGAGAATCCAAACAAGGTGGAGAAAGGTGTTGTTAAACTCATCGTCGATGGCAAGGAATACACCGACACCACCGTGATTCCATATGAGAAGGGCAAAACTGCTTATGATGTAACGGTTGTCATGGGATAATCTTGTTATTTTGAAATCCTTTACAAACAAAACACCGTCTCACACAATGCCATGTGAGACGGTGTTTATTCTTTATAAAGAGCAGGGTGCCAAAATCCCCTTCGGACCCTTGCGCATACCCTGTCTTATCAAGGAATCTATTTTCGGTGATACTGATAAAAATAATACTCCAGATCATAATAGGTCTGTTCCTCGGATTCCTGGGTTATGACCCAATCCTCTCTCTGATCCAGATCAGGAAAGAACGTATCTGCTTCATAGGAATATGCCACTTTGGTAACATAAGCATGGTCGCAATAGGGCAAAAACTCCTGATATACCTTTTCTCCGCCAATGATATAGATTTGATCCTCCTTATACTGGCGTAACATTTCCAAAGCCTCCGATACACTATGCACCACCAGAGCATCTCCATATTGATAATCCCTTTGCCTGGTCAGCACAATATTGGTTCTGCCCTTCAGTGTCGTTCCTCCCGGCAGGCCTTCCATGGTTCTGCGTCCCCCTAACACCACACCTCCTGTGGTGAGTTCCTTAAATAGACGCTTATCCGCCGGAATGTTTACCAATAACTCATTTTTATTGCCGATGGCCCAATTCTGATCTACACATACGATAACGTTCATCTACCACGATTCCTCCTGCTTTTCCTGTTCCACGAATAAGTACAAATATTCTCTGGGAATCGATGCTTTGACATAAATTCCATCCTCCCGGTACTCTTCTGTCAACACCTGACCATATTTCCGCATCAAATTCACTTTAGCTCCTTGCGCATAGTCCAACGTCTGCTCCAACAATACCTGTCCCTCTTTTAGGACATCGCTGATCACATCCAACATTTCCTCAATGCCCTGTCCGGTTTTCGCAGAGATCCGTACAGTCTGGTCTGCACGCAAATCTTTGAGCACTTCTTTTTTCTCTTCCAGCAGATCCACTTTATTAAATGCTGTTACGATCCGTTTATCCCCGATCTCCAGTTTCTGCAAAGTATCATATACCGTATACATCTGTGCATCCAGATCGGGATTGGCACTGTCCACCACATGTAAGATCATATCGGCATACTTTGCCTCCTCCAGGGTACTGCGAAATGCCTGGATCAGATGATGCGGCAGTTTGCGGATAAACCCTACCGTATCGGTAAACAATAGCTCCTCGCCATCTTCCCGCACCAGTTTGCGTGTGGTGGGATCCAGCGTGGCAAACAACTGGTCCTCGGAAAGCACACCTGCACCCGTCAGGCGGTTCAATAGGGTGGATTTTCCTGCATTCGTATACCCGACAATGGCTACTACCGGCGTGGGATTCGCCTGCCGTTTTTTGCGGGTCAGTTCTCTGGTTCTCTGCACCTGTGCCAGCTCCCGTTTGACCAATGTAATCCGTTCTTTGATCAGACGACGGTCCATCTCCAGCTTTTGTTCTCCCGGTCCTCTGGTACCGATACCACCACCCAGCCTGGACAATTCACTTCGTCCTCCGATCAGGTGGGAAGCCCGGTATCTAAGCTGTGCCAGTTCCACCTGTAACTTACCCTCACTGGTGGAGGCCCGTTTCGCAAAAATGTCAAGGATCAGGACAGTCCTGTCAATCACCTTGACATCAAGCGCTTCTTGCAAATTGTGATATTGTGCAGGAGAAAGCTCATCATCACAGACCACCGTGTCCGCATGATACTTTTGTACCAATTCCCGCACTTCCTCAATTTTTCCCTTTCCGATATAAGTCCCCGGATGAAACCGCTCTCGGTTTTGAATCACCTTGGCTACCGTCACTGCTCCGGCTGTCTGCCCTAACTCCTCTAACTCATCCAAGGATCGTTCGGTATCATCTCCCTCGGCAGTGGCCACCGCCACTAATATCATCCGTTCCTGTTGTTCCTCTGTCTCAAACATATATCCTCCCGCTTCTCCTACTGCATTGGTGTCGCGGTGGCATCCGCTGGCGCTGTCGCATCAGATGCCGCCTGTGCATCTGCTGTCCCCGTCGGTTCTGCCGTGGACTGTCCCGCCGATGCACCATCCGGTTCTGTGGTAGATGTGCTGTCTGCCGTCACATCCGGCGAAGCAGTAGACTGATCATTCGATGTACTGTCCTCTCCTGAAGTAGTTTGCCCATCTCCTGCGGTCTTATCCGCATTTTCTGATGTCGCCTTTTTCTTCTTTATCCGGGTTTTGATAAACTCCAATTCCTTCTGCATGGCAGTGTCTTCTGGATATGCCTCCAGATATGTCTTAGCCGCTTTTTTCGCTGCCGCGAAATCCTGCTGCCGCTCGCATAAGATCACCTGATTTTTCAACAATCCCTGATATGCACTGGTCACGCCCAGCTCCAACCCTTTTTCCAGATATTCTGCTGCCTGATCATATTCTCTCTCTTCAATCAGGCATCCCGCCATCTGGTTGTACACCTCTGGAATGGTTATGGCAGCCGCTTCCTTTATATAGGTTTCAAAATAATCCTGCGCAGATGCATAATCCTCTTTTGCCATCTGTACCATTCCCAGATAATAGTTCCCTTCCACACATTTATTTTTCACCGCATCTTTTAAATAGCTGACTGCCTGATCTTCCTCATCCAGAACGAAATAGGCACGTCCCACCTGCATCTTTTGTTCCGCAGATTTCGCATGAATACCGGTCAGCATTTCCAGAGATTCTTTCGCGGCATCGGTCTGTCCTGCCTGCGTATAAGCATCATATAGACCAAAATAGGCATCGTAACAATTCTTATCCAGCTGTAATGCCTGGGAAAAATCGCTTAATGCCGATTCCTCTTCCCCCATATACAAATATAATTGTCCACGTTGTAAATATCCCTGGACATCCTTTTTATTATCTTTGATCAGTTGGTTAAAACTATCCAGCGCATTTTCGCTATCACCGGATACCTGATATGCCACTGCCATCGTCGCATAAATATTTCCATTCATGTCTGCCTGATCTTTGATCTCTAATGCATCCGTACACCGCTCAATCGCCTGATCATACTTATGCATCCCATAATATGCCAACGCTTCCCCATAATACAACTGTTTGTTATTTTTTCTGGAAATCTTATTATCCACTTCCTGGTATGCCTTTTCAAACTGCTTAACCGCCTTTTTATATTTGCCAAGATGATTCAGCGTCATCCCATACCCTATATAATATTCGGCTTTTTCATCATTTAGCTCAATTGCCTTTTCAAAAGACTTTGCAGCTTCCTCATACTTTCCCTCTTCTGCCAAATCCATCGCTTTGTCATATGCTTTATCCGCTTTCCCACAACCAGTCATACAAAGTAAGACAGCAAAAAGCAGGGCCGCCATAGCAAAGCCCCGTTTTGATCTATGATCTCTGGATCTACACATTGTTTCTCTCCATTTCCGAAATCTTAACTTGCACAAAATGCCAACTGCTCATATTCCTCCGATGGCATCGGCTTGGCAAAATAAAACCCCTGTACATATTCACAGCCGATTCCCTTTAGGAAATCCACCTGACTTTTTTTCTCCACACCTTCTGCAATCACCGGCATTTTCAATCGTTGCGCCATGCTGACCACAGAAGCCAGAATGTTTTCACTTCGTCCCGGAATCTCAGCTTCTTCCATAAATTTCATATCGATCTTTAACACATCCACTGCGATATCTTTTAACACATTCAGGGAAGAATAACCACTTCCAAAATCGTCCATGAGGATGGTAAAACCCCGTTCCTGCAATTTTTTCATCGTCTCGCGAATCAAAAACGGATTGGTCGTATACGCACTTTCGGTCAATTCCAACTGGAATAATTCTGGTGGTATCTGGTATGATTCCACCAAAGAACAAATCAGATCTACCAAATTCGGATTGTATACACTGACTCTGGATACATTGACGGAGATCGGCATAGGAGTATACCCCTTATCTAACCATCCACGCAATAATTTACAGGCATGCTCCCAAACATAGTAATCCAGCTGCATGATAAAACCATTGCGTTCAAATACCGGAATAAATTCACCCGGCGAAATCATCCCCCGATCTGATTCTTTCCAGCGGACTAACACTTCGCCTCCTGCAATGCGATCCCCCTGTATATCATATTTCGGCTGTATATATAATACAAATTTCTCCTGTTCCAGGGCAGGTCTGGTCATATTGACAATTTTCTGTTCATTAATGACATCTTGTCCCATGGCATCCTCATAGTAGGCAAAATTTTGAATATAACTTCCCTTGCACTGTTTCGATGCCATTTTCGCAAAGTCGTACATCGCATTGACTTCCATCTTTGGATCGGTAACCAGATAAAAACCAAACACCGGAATCATATCAAACTCCGGTATAATCTTACGGACCTTTTCCCGAAACAGACCAGCCATGTTCTCCAATTCACGTTTATCCTGATATTCCATACACATCGCAAACACATCTGCCCGCATTCTGCCATAGGTTGCATATGGATTCTGACTGAAATATTCCTTTATCATATCCGCTATTTTTTTAATGAAGCCATCACCCTGCGGTATACCAAAGAAAGAATTTACCAACTGGAATTTCGCAATATCCAAACGCACCAACACGAAATTCTTCTGTGGATACTCATCCAATAGTCTGCGGGTCTCTCTCTGAAACCGGTCTCTGCAATATAATCCGGTCAGCGCATCATAAGACTCCATATATTGTAATTTTTTCATAAGCTGCAACTGGCTCCGTTCCAGCGCATTCTTTAAGCGGTAACGAATGATCTTGGCATTATATGGTTTGCGGATAAAATCCCATGCTCCCAGTTCCAGGCAATGGGATTCATGCTCCGGATTACCTGCCACTGTGGATACAATGATGGGGATATCATTATGCTTCTCGGATTCGCCACATTGTATCAAAAATTCAAATCCATCCATCACAGGCATAATCAAATCCAGAATAATAGCGTCCACTCTGCCCTCATGTGCATCCAAGATCTGCAATGCCTCATATCCATTTTCCGCCTCGATCACACAATAATCATCAGACAAAATGTTCATTAAGATCATGCGGTTAATCGTATCATCATCCACTATTAATACTACATTTTTCATCTCCATACCTCCCACGGTGAGAGAACATTCTACATACTATTTTTAGTATAACACACTTTCCAAAATCTGTCTCGGATTATTTTCCGATTTTTGACAAGATTTTGACCAATTGTCATGTCCCCAGCTGATGCCACGGATTGCTTCGTTGCTTCGCAACTCCTGCAATCCTAAAACACCGCCAAGGAGTAGATTGGCTTGCATACCTGCTCCTTGGCGGTGTTTTACGGGTCAAGCCAGTAGACCGCAAATTACGTGCAAGCACGCTTTGCGATCTACTTCTGACCCTGGCATCATTGCCAATATACACACATCATAAACTGTGATGTGGACTTTTCACACCAGTTAATGCAAAATACGGAAACGCAAGGCTGCCATATTTTGACACCCGAAACATTGTATGATAAAATATAGATTACATATTGTATGGGTGAATACTACGATTTATGGGTATCACATATCGTTTTCGCACCTATGATACACATTGCGCGGAGGGGGTTTTTATTCATGGCTGGAGCATACAAGTCAAATGAGTCTGCGGAAAATTATCTGGAGACTATCCTGATGTTAAGTAAAAAATTACCAGTAGTACGATCTGTGGATATTGCAACAGAATTAGATTTCAAGAAATCCAGTGTCAGTGTAGCAATGAAAAATCTACGCAACCAGGGACATATCACCGTCACAGATGCCGGATTTATCTATTTGACGGAATCGGGCAAAGAAATTGCCGAGATGATCTATGAACGGCACGAATTGCTGACACAATTTTTATCTTCACTGGGTGTGTCCAAGGAAATTGCCGCAGAAGATGCCTGTCGCATCGAACATGTCATTAGTGCTGAGAGTTTTGCCGCATTAAAAAAACACATACAGCCATAGGTTGTATGTGTTTTTTTTCAGGCCTCGTCTATGAATTGCAATATTTCTTCCTTGGACTGAAATCCCGTAATCTTATTGACCACTTCACCTTTCTTGAAAACCAGAAGAAATGGAATATACTGCACATTGTATTGTTGTGCCAATGCCATCTCCTCCCCTGTATTGACTTTACAGATCTTCAGTTCCGGACGCTCGGCGGATACCTCTTCCAGTACCTTGGCAATCATCTGGCATGGTCCACACCATTCTGCCCAAAAATCCACCAGTACCGGTCCATCCGCTTTCAAAACCTCTGTTTCAAAATTGTCTGCATTTCCTTTTATGATAGCCATCTATACTCCTCCTTTTGCATCATACTCTTATTATGCACGCACGGATGATTCTGTATACCGATCCGTATGCAATAACCGATTTGCATTATCTACCCGCTCCTTAGACGGCGGACGAATGCCTTCTAAAGAATAAGGAATCCCCAGCGTTTCCCATTTGAATACCCCAAGGGTATGATATGGTAACACTTCCACCTTCTCCACATTGTGTAAAGACTGCAAAAACAGATCCAGCTTTCTTAATGCCTCATCCTGATCCGAATACTCCGGCACTAACACATGACGAATCCAGACCGGTTTGTGAATCTCATCCAGATAACGTGCCAGATCCAGAATATTCTCACCGGAATACCCGGTAATCTCCCGATGCATCTCAGGATCAATGCTCTTGATATCCAACAGGATCAGATCTGTCACCTGCATTAATTCCCGGAATTTGGAGAAAAACGATTCCTCCCGGGTAAAAGGCTGCCCTGCAGTGTCCAAAGTGGTGTGTATCCCTTTTTCCTTCGCCATCCTGAAAAATTCTAGCAGGAAATCAATCTGTAATAGCGGTTCCCCGCCGCTCACCGTGATCCCACCACCGTTCTTCCAATAGTTCCGATAACGCAATGCCTGTTTTAACACATCCTCCGCAGTTCTCCATGTGGCATTCTCCACATCATCGGTCTTCCATGTATCCGGATTGTGACAAAACTTACAGCGCATATTGCAGCCTTGCAGAAAGACCAGGAAACGTATTCCTGGTCCATCTACCGAGCCAAAGCTTTCCACGGAATGAATCAATCCTTTTACTTCGCTCATATATGAATTCCTCCAAAAGCGGTATCCATTACAGATACTATCGTTTTGTTATCTGTTACATCGCTTCATGACAGGTTCTGGCGATCACATCCAACTGCTGCTCGCGGGTCAGATCGATGAATTTCACAGCATAACCTGACACACGGATCGTGAAGTTTGCATACTCTTCTTTCTCTGGATGCTCCATAGCATCGATCAGTTTCTCCTTGCCAAAGACATTGACATTCAGATGATGTGCCCCCTGATCAAAGTATCCATCCATTACCTGTACCAAATTCTTCTTGCGTTCCTCTTCCTCATGCCCCAATGCATCCGGGTTGATGGTCTGTGTATTAGAAATACCATCCAGTGCCCATTCGTAAGGAATCTTAGCTACAGAGTTCAGAGAAGCCAACAGACCATTCTGCTCTGCACCGTAAGACGGATTGGCACCTGGTGAAAGCGGCTCGCCAGCCTTTCTTCCGTTCGGCATAGAACCGGTTGCCTTACCATATACCACGTTAGAAGTAATAGTCAGAATAGATGTGGTAGGCTCGGAACGACGATAGGTATGATGTTTCTCGATCTTGCCCAGGAATGTACGAAGCAGCCATACTCCGATCTCATCCGCACGGTCATCATCATTACCATACTTCGGGAAATCCCCCTCTGTCTCGTAATCCACAGCCAGTCCGTCCTCGTCACGGATCACTTTCACTTTCGCATACTTAATCGCGCTCAGGGAATCAATCACATGAGAGAATCCTGCGATACCCGTCGCAAATGTCCGGCGCACATCCGTATCGATCAGTGCCATCTGTGCTGACTCATAATAATATTTATCATGCATATACTGAATCAGGTTCAATGTGTTTACATAGATATCTGCCAGCCAATCCATCATGGCATCATACTTCTCCATCACCTCATCATAATCAAGGTACTCAGAAGTGATCGGCTGGTACTTAGGTCCTACCTGCACCTTATTTTTCTCATCCACACCACCGTTAATTGCGTACAGCAAACATTTTGCAAGGTTTGCTCTGGCACCAAAGAACTGCATCTCCTTACCGGTCTGGGTGGCAGATACACAACAGCAGATCGCATAATCATCGCCCCATACAGGCTTCATCACATCGTCGTTCTCATACTGCACGGAACTGGTCTTGATGGAGATCGCCGCAGCATATCTCTTGAAATTCTCCGGCAGATCGGAAGAATATAACACCGTAATGTTTGGCTCCGGAGCAGGTCCCATGTTCTCCAATGTATGCAGCACACGGTAGTCTGTCTTGGTGACCATGTGACGGCCGTCTACGCCGATACCTGCCAGATCAATGGTAGCCCATACCGGATCACCAGAGAATAATTCATTGTAAGATTTGATACGGGCAAATTTCACCATACGGAATTTCATCGTCATATGATCGATCAACTCCTGTGCCTCTTCCTCTGTGATGATTCCCTTCTTTAAGTCTCTCTCAATATAAATATCCAGGAAAGTACATACACGGCCAATACTCATAGCAGCACCATTCTGAGTCTTAATAGCAGCCAAGTATCCGAAATAAGTCCACTGAACTGCTTCCTTGGCATTCTTGGCAGGTGCGGAAATGTCATAGCCATAGATCTTTGCCATCTCCTTCATATCCTTTAACGCGTTGATCTGCTCCTGCAATTCCTCGCGTAAACGGATCACCTCGCCTTTCATGCTGCCACTGCCACAATATGCCTTATCATACTCTTTCTCTGCGATCAGATGATCGATACCATACAGTGCCACACGACGGTAGTCACCTACGATACGTCCACGTCCATAGGTATCCGGCAGACCCGTGATAATCTTATTCTTGCGGGCAGCACGCATCTCTGGAGTATACGCGTCAAACACACCCTGATTGTGTGTCTTATGATACTTGGTAAAGATCTCGTGGAGTTTCTCACTTGGCTCATAGCCATACATACGGCAGGCTTCCTCTGCCATCTTAATACCACCATATGGCATAAACGCACGTTTCAAAGGCTCATCCGTCTGCAAACCGACAATCTTCTCCAGATCCTTCATGTCTTCGTTAATATATCCTGCACCGTGTGAGGTCAAAGAAGATACAATGTCTGTATCCATGTTCAGCACACCACCCTTGGCACGCTCCTCTTTTTGTAACTTCTGTAATTCTCCCCATAACTTATCGGTAGCTTCTGTCGCAGGTGCTAAGAAACTCTCATCACCATCATATGGAGTATAGTTCTTCTGAATAAAATCCCGAACATTGATCTCTTCTTTCCACAGACGGCCTTCAAAGCCCTCCCACTGTTCAAAATCTATCATGTCTTTTTCCTCCTTGTATATTATATGAGTTAGTATATGCTAACCATAGACACATTAGCATCTTCCGGCTAAAAAAGCAATTACTATTTCTGCTTTTGTTGCACTTTTTTTATCATTAGCCATTAATGATATTATTTCATCAATACAAAAAAGTCAACTGGAAATTTGTCTTTGTTTGTCACCCACCTGCTTCCCCCCGCATAAGATAAATTGAGTAGTAAACAGGAGGTTTATTTCATGGATACCATTCAACAAATCTTTCTCTACGGTTCGGATGAACGCCAGATGATGTTAGGAAAACTATTGGAACAGGAACAAGTTCCTGTAACCTACTGTAACGAACAACATCCCCTTCCAGAACTATCCGGTTGCCAATTACCTCCTGTCGATGCAACCATCCTGCTCCCACTGCCATGTTCTGATACGCTGTACCAGAAAGTTTTGACGGGTATGGAGCCGGAGCAACTGGTGATCGGCGGCAATCTTTCTCCAGTCTTTGTAGAAAAGTGTAACCAGATCGGGGCAAAAGTATACGATTACCTGAAAAGCCCTTCCGTCGTGATTCATAATGCCGTCGCAACCGCCGAGGGTGCCATATGCGAAGCGATTGCCCATAGCCCCTGGAATCTGCATAACAGTCATTGTCTGGTGATGGGATATGGCCGCTGCGGTTCCGTTCTGGCACAGCGTCTGGCAGGTCTTGGATGCCATGTGACCGTCTCTGCCAGAGATATCATAAAAATTGCCCAAGCCGAAACCTGCGGCTATGATATTTTAAAACCGGAAACAGATCTTTCCTGTTTTCGATTTCTCTTTAATACGATCCCGGCATCCGTGGTAAATGCCGACATGTTAGCACGGTTATCGCCGGATGTTACGATTATCGATATCGCTTCCGCTCCAGGAGGCTGTGATTTTGCTTATTGCAGAAAACACGAAATCTCTGCATATCTGTGTCCTGGTCTGCCTGCGAAATATGCACCAAAGAGTTCCGCTGAAATTATTTTTCGGCATATTCATGAAGTATTTCAATTCGGATCGAAAGGAAAAACATTATGACAACACCAAACTCTATCACTGTCGGTTTCGCCATCACCGGCTCCTTTTGTACTTTTTCCAAGACACTAGATGTGTTGCGGGATATGAAGGAACAGGGCTATGACATTATTCCGATTTTTTCAGATCATGCTGCTACGATGGATAACCGCTTTACCAAGGCAAAGGATTTTCGGGAAGAAGTGGAAAAAATCACCGGACACAAGGGTATTGATACGATCCAGACAGCAGAACCCATTGGTCCCCATGACCCATTGGATGTACTGGTGATCGCACCCTGCACCGGCAATACCATGTCAAAATTAGTCAACGGTATCACGGACAGTCCGGTGCTGATGGCAGCCAAAGCACACTTACGCAACGAACGCCCTTTGGTGATCTCGATCTCCACCAATGATGCCATGGGAATGAATTTTAAGAATCTGGGTATGCTTTATAATGCGAAAAATGTTTACTTCGTCCCATTCGGACAGGATGATTACCAAAAAAAGACCAGTTCCCTGATCGCACATGTGGAACTGATCCCGGATACCATTGAAGCAGCCTTACAGGGAAAACAACTACAGCCGGTGCTCAAATCCCCTTTTGCGGGATAACCAACTGTCTGAAACTTTATAAAGATGGGAAACCCGTCCACGACCGCTTGCTGTCAAATGACGGGTTTCCCATCTTTCTGTGGGTCTGGAAGCTTATTTATAAAATTCATGGCAGCCATGTCTCTGTACCTCGGTCAGACAACGGTCAAACCACGTTACATTTCCACTGTCTGCCAATGCCCGCTCCATGAAATAAAGTGCACCTCCGGATGGATCTTCTCCTTCCAGAGCCGCCTTTACTGCCTTTTTCGTTCCCTTGGATACATGTACGGTATAATAGCTTCCGTTGGAAACCGGAGAAAACTGATACCTGCGGCCGGAATGTGCAAATACCACCTCCCGGATCGTATCCGGAAACTCTTTACTGATCACACGGTTCAACACCACATTTGCTACCAATATTCTCCCCTTCTCATCCTCTCCTCCCGCTTCTGCCTCTACGATACGTTCTAATATAGTTTGTGCCTGGGTTCCAATTACCTTGCCACAGGCATTCTTAATGGCTTTTCGACGTTTTTGCTTCTTTTCCTCTATTTTTCGTCTTTTTTCTGCAATTTTCCGCAAACGTTCCTGTTCCCGCTTTTCTGCTTCCATCTCTTTTTGCGTCTCTGCCAGATTTCGTAATCTCTCCTGCACAGCACGTTCCCGCTGTAACGATTTCCAATGGCGGTAACCTTCTTCCACGGTATCCACCAAATCTGCTGACGCACTGGTAACCTCCGCCTTATGTGCCTTCACCGACAAAGTCATTATCTCCACATCCGCAGGGGATTCATACACTGCCTCCGGTGCTTTCGCCACCACCGTTCCTTTGGGATTCGTTACTAAAATAATCGCAACAACTCCTGTTAAGATCATGCCTCTTCTCCATGCTTGTCTCATTCTTTGTCACCGTTCTCCTTTTCCTTTGGATTTTAACATTTCGTTAATTTTGTTACGAAACTATTACAGAGTATATGGCAATATTTAGGATTTTATTCAAAATGGCAGGCAACATTTCTCGCGTTTTTTCACTTTTTTTGTTATGATAAGATAACCTGATGCCGCAAACGGTACTTCGGTTCCACTTTTTGCTATGACTAAATGAGCGTATGATGTATCAGACATTTCGATGCCGGATACACCAGAGAAGGGAGATCATCCATGAAAACAGGCGTATTTCGGACACAAAAAAAAGATGGCAGTATTTACTACCGCTCATCCATTACTTTTCGTGCAAAACATATCAGTCTGGGCAGCTATGACCAGGAATCCCAGGCACATCAGGCATATATTACAGCTTCCACCGTATTATCCGCCGCCACAGACTATCAACCGGATGATTATCAGGAACGCCTTTTTCCGGCACTTCCCTTCCGCAAATGGATCAGCTTAATAAATTTTAAAAACAACGGAATCTACTGTAAAACACCTATATACCTGCGTAGTAATTTCTTTCAATATTATTTATCCCCGGAAGATGTCCTGCTCTTTGATGCCGATGATTTATTTTATTATTCCAATCACTCCATTATGCGGCGCGGTGGACATCTCTTTGTGGCAGAATACGGAATGCAGACCAACATCCATTCCCGGTATGGTATCCGCAATTTTGCCAGAATCAATGTGGACTACCGTTTTGTCAATGGAAATCCCTGTGATTACCGCTACTCCAATATTCAGGTCATCAACCCCTATCATGGTGTCACCATCACCACAGAGCAGGGCCATACGGTCTACACCACCCGTATCCACATTCACGGGGACTATCTGGTGGGACGCTATGAATCTTTGGTGGAAGCTGCCATCGCATATAATAAGGCAAGACATATCCTCTCGGAAAAAGGTGTCCAAAAACATTTTGAAAAAAATTATATCGAAGAACTTTCCCCGGAATCCTATCAAGCCATCTATGACAAGATATCCATCTCTGAGAAAATCCTTCGATATACGGTTTCTTAGACCCATGGCAGGTCATACCCCTTTACACAGGCTATTGTCTTTTTTGTTTTTTGCGGTAACTGCGCAGTACAAACCACTCCAGCCGCCGCTTCAGGATGATCTGGATCTCTTCGTGTTTCGCAATGGGTTTCACCAGAATAGAATGCACTCCTGCCCGGTTGGCACCCCACACATCTGTAAAAATCTGATCCCCCACAAACAAGGTGGTCTCCGGTGTGGTTCCCATGGCACGCATCCCTTCGATATATCCCTTTGCAGAAGGCTTATCCGCCTTGTAAACATATTTTGACTCCAATGTATTTGCCAGTGGCTTTACACGCGGTTCCTTATTATTGGAGATAATGCAAGTCTCAAAGCCGATGCCTTTCAGCCTCTCAAACAGCGCGATCGCCTCCAATGTCACCGGCTGATCATGCTCCACCAAAGTATTATCTACATCGAATAGAATCCCCCGATATCCCTGCTCATAATACGCTTCATAATCAATGTCATAGGACGAGGGGTAATCCTCATCCGGATACAAATTCTGAAACATGTATGTCCTTTCTGTTGTGATTACAACTGCTTTGCCAGATTGACCATCTCAATCGCACCCAACGCACAATCATACCCCTTATTTCCTGCTTTGGTACCGGCGCGCTCGATGGCCTGCTCAATATTGTCCGTGGTCACAACCCCAAACATCACTGGAATCCCACTTTCCAATCCCACAGCAGCCACGCCCTTAGAAACTTCTGCGCATACATAGTCATAATGACTGGTAGCACCGCGGATCACAGCACCCAGGCAGATCACGGCATCATACTTTCCTGACATCGCCATCTTCTTGGCAACTAACGGGATCTCAAACGCTCCCGGCACCCATGCCAATGTGATATCGTCATCCTTGACACCATGACGCACCAGACCATCTCTGGCACCACTGATTAGCTTGGATACGATGAACTCATTGAAACGCGCTCCTACGATACCAATCTTCATGCCTTCTGCCACTACATTTCCTTCTACTGTTCTCATACTATTTTCCTTCCTTTCTGGTTCTTTATTTAACATGATTATAACAGGCTATTACAAATGTAATATATGCCCCATTTTATCTTTTTTTGTCTTTAGATAAAACTCATCGTATTTGCCCGGCTCCATCTCGATCGGCACCCGCTCTACGATCTCCAGGTTATACCCTGCTAATCCATATACTTTCGCCGGGTTATTGGTCAACAGCCGCAGCTGATGAATCCCCAGATCCACTAATATCTGCGTGCCGATGGTGTAATCTCTGGCATCCTCCGGGAAACCAAGTTCCAGATTTGCCTCCACGGTATCCCGTCCATGATCCTGCAATTCATAGGCACGAATCTTATTGATCAGACCGATGCCTCTGCCCTCCTGACGCATATATAACAGAACACCCCGCCCCTCGGCTGCGATCCGCTTCATGGCAGCATCATACTGCTGTCCACAATCACAGCGGGCAGAGCCCAACGCATCTCCGGTCAGGCATTCCGAATGTACACGGCATAATACCGGCTCGCCATCGGTGATGTCCCCTTTCACCAGAGCCACATGATGCTCTCCATTTAATTTATTTACATACCCATGGATCACAAATTCTCCATAACGGGTCGGCATCTTAGCCTTTGCCACACACTCCACCAACACCTCATGTTCCTTGCGGTACTGCACCAGATCTGCGATACGTCCAAATTTTAACCCGTGTTTTTCTGCAAAGTCAATCAGGTCCGGCGTACGCGCCATGGTTCCATCTTCTTTCATAATCTCACAGCACAGTCCCACCGGCTTTAATCCGGCAATCTTCATCAGATCCACCGTTGCTTCCGTATGGCCATTGCGTTCCAACACCCCACCGCTCTTTGCCTGCAGCGGGAACATATGCCCAGGCATACGGAAATCTCCCGGCTTCACATCCGGCGCCACGGTTTTCATGGCTGTGAGGGAACGCTCCTGCGCCGAGATCCCCGTCACCGTGTCCACATGGTCTATGGATACCGTAAATGCTGTGCAATGGTTATCGGTATTGATCTCACACATCTGCCGCAGACCCAGTTTCTTTGTATAAGATTCATCCATCGGCATACAGATCAGACCTTTCGCATAGCTCGCCATGAAATTCACATTTTCCAATGTGGCAAACTCTGCCGCACAAATTACATCGCCTTCATTTTCACGGTCCTCGTCATCAATCATGACAATAATCTTACCATCCTTCAGATCTTTCAATATCTCGTCAATACTGCTAAACTTATAATCGCTCATTTATCCATTGCCTCCAAATTCTATATAGTGTCCCAAAAACGGGATATCATAACATGTATCTCCAGATATCCTAACAGAACCCATGCTCCGCTAAGAAATTCAAGTCTATGCTGCTTTGCCCGGTCTGTTCCTCTGCAGGATTCTGCGTCGTCAAAAAACGCTCCACATATTTTCCCACAATATCATTTTCCAGATTAACGATGTCACCGGGTTTCTTCCCAAGCAGAGTGGTCTCTGCGCCCGTATGTGGTATCAGAGAGACCGAGAAACTATGATCGGTCAATTTTGCCACTGTCAGGCTGATCCCGTCGATGGCGATGGAACCTTTCTCCACAATATATCGTAACAGCGGCGCACCCGCGCGAATCTCCACCCACACCGCAGTATCCTCCGGTGTCATGGCAGCGATCTCACCAGTGCCATCGATATGCCCCGACACAATATGTCCTCCAAACCTGCCATTGGCCGCCATCGCCCGCTCCAGATTCACCTGTGCCCCCGCCCCCAGATGATTCAGGGAACTCCGGCGCAGCGTCTCTGCCATCACATCCGCGGTAAATTTTCCGTTTTGCATACCAGTCACGGTGAGACAGATCCCATTCACAGCGATGCTGTCTCCAATCCGGGTTCCCTCCAAAACAGTCTGTGCCTGGATCGTCAGGACTGCGGATGCCGCACCTCTGCTCATTTGCACAATCGTACCCACTTCTTCTATGATTCCTGTAAACATAAGTTTCTCACCTGCTTTCTTCCTTATCCCTTAATGCGGACACCGGTTCTATTCGAGAAGATCATACTCTAATAAAATGTCATCTCCCAGCACCGTAATCTCCGGTTTAGCAGCGATCCATGCCTTCTTTGGCTCCGTGATACCATCTCCCCTCACCGGAGTATATCTGCCACTGCCACCAAAAATCTTTGGCGCAACATATACCTGCACCCGGTTCACAATGCCTGCACGTAATGCACTTTCATTCAGAGTGCTGCCACCCTCCAGCAAAACGCCATCGATGGTATTCTCTCCCAGCTGTTTCATCAGTTCCTGCAGGTCTACTCTGCCCTCTTTTTCGGCAACACCCAAAAGTTGTACGCCTTTATCACGTAATGTTTTCGCCTTTTCCGTCTCCAGGGATTTTTCCAATGTTGCCACGATCACAGGTGCCTCCCCCACCGTCTTTACCAGATTACAATCCTCTGGCATCCGCAGATGGCTGTCACACACGATACGGACCGGATTGCACCCTTCCGGTATCCGGCAGGTCAAAAGGGGATCATCCTGCAATACTGTCTGCACACCTACCATGATTCCTGACAGCCAGTTTCTCGTCTCCTGCACATGCATTCTGGCGGTTTCCCCGGTTACCCACCTGCTGGCTCCGGTCTCACAGGCTATCTTGCCATCCATGGTCATGGCATATTTCATCACCAAATATGGTGTCTGTGTGGTAATATAATGAAAAAAAACGGGATTTAAAGCATCACACGCTTCCTTTAAGACCTGGGTTTCCACCTGTATCCCTGCCGATCGCAGTTGTTCGATTCCTTTCCCTGCCACCAGTGCATTGGGATCATCCGAACCCACATATACTTTACGTATCCCGTGGGCAATAATCGCCTCGGTGCATGGCGGCTGCTTCCCATGATGACAACAGGGTTCCAGCGTCACATACATCTCTGCTCCTGTGGCATCTTCGGTCAGATTGGCAAAAGCATGACGCTCCGCATGGAGATCTCCATATTGTACATGGTACCCCTCGCCGATGATCCGTCCCTCCTTGACAATCACCGCACCCACCAACGGATTCGGATTTACCTTACCGACTCCGCGCCTTGCCAATGCAATCGCACGTCTCATATACTCTTCCTGCATCTACTCACCTCTTATTCTATTGGTCCCGGAGTCTATCAGAGAGTATGGAATCCTATTCGACAAAAAACCCTGACAATCTCTTGTCAGGGCAATAAAACCATTCCATCATAAAATGATCCAGCTTCTCACATCCAGACTATACTGTCGGCTTTGGAATCTCACCAAATCGTGCCTGTTGGCTCGCGGGCTGACTGCTATCCATGGGACGCAGAATACCGCCGGTGGGGAATCACACCCCGCCCCGAAGACTGTATACAAATTTCACGATTCATTATATAACTTATTATAGCGTATTGCAAGCACTTATTTGCTTGCGTTTCCATAT
>JAUNIU010000233.1 GCA_030523265.1 Eubacteriales bacterium
ACGGTTGCAGCAATATGAAAATATTATCTATCGTAATGTCGGTGTGGGGCGTGAAGCGGGAACTGCCCATATGGATGCATCGGGTGTGGATTCAGCCAATGTGTTATCGGATACTGGCAGGATAGCGGTTCCCATCGTATGTTTGGATGAGGACATCACCGAGAAGATCACATTTATCAAGATGGATATTGAGGGCAGCGAGCTGGATGCCATAGAAGGAGCGAAAAATCATATTATACAGGAAAAGCCGAAACTGGCAATCTGTACCTATCACAATAATCATCATATTTGGGAAATACCCCGGAGAATACATGAGTTACGCCCGGATTATCAATTTTATATGAGATACAATGGAAGTGTGAATGGTGGTGTGGCATCGGAATATGTATTGATTGCTATATAAGCTCTGAAGGAAATTCTCTCATGTATATCTGCATAGTGCGATACATTGATGTTTTGAAACTGTTACATCACGAGGAGGACTATCGGATCGGGTGGTAAGGAAACAGATCAGAAATGAGGATTTATATGAATGCATTATTAGTTACAACCGCAAAGGACATTGCGAAGGTTCATCGTTCGCTACGGAACCGTAGTGATATTTCAAAAACGGTATATTGGGATCGCAGGTTGGACGATGTTTTGTTTGATGCAGAAGTGTTAAAACAGTATGATGCGGTCATCATTGCAGTAGGGGATGCGGTGGAATCCTCCCAAGTAAAGCAAATAATTGCGGAATTATTAGGAGAGTCGGATCGTATTATTGATTATTATTTGTTTTATCAGGCGCTGGTACCGCAGATGCTTGTGGACTGTACCATGAAAGCTCCGGCTAATTCCAGTTATCAAGGGATGGTACTAGGGATATCCCACGCATATGTGGGTATTCTTGCAGAACACTTTTCTAATCCGGTTTGTAATCTGGCATTTAATTCGCAGGATATTTATTACAATAAGAAAATTTTTGAATATTGTATCGAGAAGTATCGTGATAAAATCAGTGATCTGGAGTTTATCATATTTGATATGTTTGATTATACATATTTCAATTATGATGTATCACGCAGCAGATCCGCGCTAGGATATTATTTAAGAGGATATACAAAAGACCCGCATCACTTTGCAGATAATACAAATGCATCCATTCATTTTGATGAGATGATGACATTTCTTCTGCGGGAAAAATATAAGGATATTAACAACCGGCAAATAAATTTATTTGATACCCTGTTTCAGGATATTCATGCAGCAGATGGATACGAGGCATATAAAAGTGTGCAGGATATAGCTTTGACGAGAAATAAAATGGTTTCCGATCAGGATGTGGATGAATACAAGGTGGAGACTAGTATCGTGACAAATCAATATGTCGATACGATAGAAGAAAATGTTTCGCTGTTCTATCAATTATTGGATACGATTTATCAGTGGAATCCCCACATGAAAGTATATTTATTGATCTTGCCGCAGTATTATAAGACTGTCGAAAAGGCAAGAGAAATGTATGCGGAATGGAAAGAAAAGTTTTATGCCATCATTCAGGAGGCAAATAAAAGGTATCCTTTTGTTTTTTGGGATTTCAAGGAGCATGCGATGTCGTATGAAAAAGTTTATTTTCATGATGCAACGCACCTCAATTATTATGGAGCCAATAGATTTTCACAAATCCTGCAATCCATGATTTGCCAAGATCTGTCGCCGGAGCAGAAAAAGATTAGTGTGATTGTGCCTTGTTACAATGTAGAGAATCAGATCGATCGCTGTGTTACGTCTCTGGTGAATCAGACATTCGGTATAGATCATATGGAATTGATCTTTGTGGACGATGCATCTACGGATCAGACCATGCTTAAATTATCCGAATGGGAGGCGAAATATCCGGAGCAAATCCTGGTGGTTCATTGTGAGGAAAATGGGAGACAGGGAACTGCCAGAAATATTGGGCTGTCCTATGTGTCCGGGGAGTATATCGGGTTTGTGGATGCGGATGACTGGATCGAGGCAGATATGTATCAGACGTTATATGATTATTCTGAGAAATATGATTGTGATCTGTCGGGGGTACTCTATCAGAGAGAGGATAATGCTGGGAATGTATATCCAGTCGATACAAAGAAGTTTGATACTTATCACCAGTATGTTATGATAGAAGATGAGGAGCAGAGAAAGAAACTATTGCAGACAGGGATTCCCGGTGGGGTGTGTACAAAGTTGTTTCGGGCGGATTTTGTGCGGGAACAGCAGTTGTTTTTCCCGGAGAAATTAGCTTATGAGGATAATTTTTTTGGCTGCATATTACAGCATTGTGTTCGGTCTTATTATCTGAGTGACCAGGTGATGTACCATTATGTGGTCAATGAAGAATCTACCACGATGCAGGCGGGGACGAGACACTTTGACCGTTTAAAGATCGAGATGATGAAAATAGAGGAATTACAAAGACGAGGATATTTTGGACCATTTTATCAGGAGATTGCATTTGATTTTATTAAAATGTTTTTCTGTAATTCACTTGCCTTATTTTTTACTAAGTTTCCGGTTACCCCATATGAGATGATTCATCTGATGGTAAAGACGATGAAAAACTGGTTTCCGGATTATCAACAGAATCCGTATTTGTATCAATTAAATCATACGGAAAAGACTTTTTTACAGATTGCGAATCAGGAATTAGAGGACGAGGAAATTGAAAAAATTGCGGATGCGTACCGGAAAGCTGTCATGGAATATTTTTCGATAAATAACTGAAAATTTCGGATTGGGATTATCGTTTAACGACAAAGTTACTCAGAAAAGAGGATTACGATGAAGAAAATTAGTGTGATTGTACCCTGTTATAATGTGGATAAATATATTGATCGGTGCGTGGAATCTCTGGTCAATCAAACATTAGGGATTAATGATATGGAGCTTATTTTTGTGGATGATGCGTCCACCGATCACACACTGGATAAGCTGGCAGTATGGGAAGAGAAATATCCAGATAGTATTCTGGTGATTCATTGTGCGGAAAATCGCAGGCAGGGTGCGGCGCGCAATATAGGGATGCAATATGCATCGGGAGAATATATTGGATTTGTCGATTCGGATGATTATGTGTCGTCTGAAATGTATCAAATCCTGTATGAAAAAGCTGCTGCGCATCAGTGTGATGTGGCAGGCTGTCTGTTTGTCAGAGAACAGGAGAATGGTATCATTGCGATGGATGAGGAACCTTTTCAAATGGGTGACAGATATGTGAAGATACAGAATGTCCCGGACCGAAAGAGGTTGATGCGGCGGGGACTGCCGGGTGGAGTCTGGTGTAAGATATATTCTCATGCATTGCTTGCCGATGCAGAATTATATTTCCCGGAGCAAATCCGATATGAAGATAATTACTGGAGTGCCTTTATGCTTCAGGAGATTTCCGATTATTATATTGTAAATCAGCCATTGTATCATTATATCGTCAACGAACAGTCTACCATCATGAGTCAGGATGCCACCCATCATCTGGATCGTTTGGTGATAGAATTGATGAAGGTGGA
>JAUNIU010000234.1 GCA_030523265.1 Eubacteriales bacterium
GATTTTAATAATGCCGTCTGATCGGTTGTCCATTTTTCATGGATCGCCACAAGTAATTCTTTTAATCCAATTTGACCATATCTGCTGTTTTTTGGGAAATAGGTGCCTGCAAAAAAGGGTTTTTGCTCTGGTGTCATAAAAATTGTCGTGGGCCAGCCGCCGCTCCCTGTAAAAGCCTGACACACTGCCATATAAATGCTGTCGAGATCAGGACGTTCTTCTTTATCTACCTTTATGGATATAAAATAGCGGTTCAAAATTTCCGCAACAGATACATCCTCAAAACTTTCGTGTGCCATAACGTGACACCAGTGACAGGTGCTATAACCAATGCTTAGAAATATAGGTTTATTTTCTTGTTTTGCCCTTGCAAAAGCTTCCTTGCACCACGGATACCATTCCACTGGATTGTTCGCGTGTTGTAGTAAGTAAGGGCTTGTTTGATAATTTAGATGATTTTGCATACGATTTGTCTCTCCTTTATGACTTAGTATGCATATTTTTCTCTAATTTACGCATGCTTTGTTAGATCCTGCTATTTATTCATCCCGGCAATAAATCTGCCGAAGGGGTAGCAAAAGATAAGAAAGGATCACAGAGAATCTATGTCTACATCCCTCTTGTGATCCTTTTTAGCTGGTATTTTATCCGGTTTGCTTTATGTCCAGGCATCGGCATGCTGGTGCATATATTTTTCTTTCGTAGCCATACCACCACGAATGTGACGCTCCGCCTTATTAACATCCAAAACATTTCGTACTTCATCTGCTAACGCATGATTCACTGCGGGCAAACGTTCGGTTACGTCTTTATGTACGGTACTTTTACTAACGCGGAATATAGCTGCTGTCTGACGAACTGTGGCTTTGTTTTCCACGATATATCTACCGATCTCAGTAGCTCTTTCTTCTATATCCTCTCTCAACAGGATAACCTCGCTAAACTTGTTTGTACAGTGTATGCAAAGGAGATGGGAAGTATTACTGTTTTGGCTTTCTCCATTTTTGTAAAAGAGAACTCGTGGTTATCTGAGGCTATTTTATTTTCCATTATGTCTGTTGCGTGTGCCTCTAGGGAAACAGCGGAACCTGTCGCATGCTGCTTCAGACAAACCTCCGAGGCGCATTTGATCGAAACGTCGTAAAGCAAAGACCTTCTATCAAGCCTAGTTGTCTGGCATGGAATTTGCAATGCTACACGGATTTTCTTACGCGAATTTATTATAGGACACACGCAGAGCAGACATATATGTCAAAACAGACCGTTTCATGGATAACCACGAGTTATCTTTATAAAATAGTAAAAGTCAAATGTGACAGTCAATGGATAGGCGTTACGATTTGTGTTATGATGGGAAAGAATAAATTATAGTGGGAATGGAGGAAAGAATGGCAAAAACAATTTTATGTTATGGAGATTCTAATACATACGGTTATAATCCGGTGGATGGATCACGCTATCCGTTGGAAATACGCTGGCCAGGCAGACTGCAGGATCTGCTGGGCGGGGAATACCGCATCATAGAAGAGGGATGCAATGGCAGAACGACAATTTATGATGATCCGCTGGAGGGGTGGAAAAATGGCTTGACTTACTTAAGACCGTGTTTAAATTCACACAAGCCATTGGACTATATGATTATGATGTTGGGGAGTAATGACTTAAAATCGTCCTTTCAGGCATCGGCGCAGGAAATAGCAGCGGGTGCGGAACGGCTGGTGGAGGAGGTCTACTCCTTTATGCAGGAAAAGGACTGTCCGGTGCCACAGATTATTTTGGTATCACCACCGGAGATTGGGACAGAGATTGCGAATGGTCCGTTTGGCGCATGCTTTTCTGAGGAGGCAATTCATAGATCAAGGGAGTTTCCAAAGTATTATCAGCAGATAGCCGGACGACAGAATTGTATGTATCTTGACGCGGCAGAATATATCAAGCCGTCAGCAGTGGATTCATTGCATTTGGAACCGGAGGCGCATGCAGCTTTGGCGGCAGCGCTGGCGAAGCTGATCCGGCAGAGAGAAGCGGAGTAAATCGAAGGAATGATTCGCCTGTGGGATTTGCGCAATAGGAACCGCTGTGGTAAGATAAGGGACAAAAGTGCAAAGAACAAGCATATAAATAAGGGAGGTAATCATATGCCATTTATTGATTCAAAAGTAACCGTAGCTTTAACACCAGATAAACAGGAAAGTATCAAGAGTAAATTAGGACAAGCGATTAGCACGATGGGAAAATCAGAAAATTATCTGATGGTGGGTTTTGAGGACGAATATGAGTTATATATGGGTGGTCAGAAGTTAGAGAAGGGAGCATTTGTATCTGTACGAGTATTGGGACAGGTGAACGCAGATGCCAGTGACCGGATGACCGCAGAGATCTGCAAAATCTATCAGGAGGAGCTTGACATTCCCGGTCAAAATGTATATGTTGCATATTTCGGCACGCCTGACTGGGGTTGGAACGGAAGCAACTTTTAGAATTTTACCGGACAAATGACCAATTTAAAATAATGTTTAGGTATATTTTCCAGCAAAGAAGCCATACTATCCTTGAAATAATTAAGTAAATGCAATTATATGCAGACAGGAGGATGGTTATGGTTTTAAAACAAAAGGAAATGGAAGCAATTACCGATTTGCAGACACAGGAAAAAAGTTGTGTGGAAAAGTATCGCAGATACAAGGAACAGGCGAAGGATCCCGAGTTAAAAGCGCTGTTCGGCAAGATTGAGCAGGAGGAACAGAAGCATTATGATACCCTGGGCCGGGTGTTAAATGGAGATGTTCCATCTTGTGATTGCAATGATTCTTCCGGCAGGGATTATGAACCAAAGGCCACCTATGATGCGTTAAGCCAGAACGAAGATAAAAAGTCAGACGATTTTTTGGTGACAGATTGTATTGGAACTGAGAAAATGGTTTCATCTGAGTACAATACAAATGTATTCAAATTTGCTAATACAGCCCTGCGCAAGCTGCTGGCGGATATTCAGATTGAAGAACAAAATCATGCAGAGATGTTGTATAAATACAAGACAGCGAATGGCATGGCATAGAGAAGTGGCGAAAGGCTAAGGAAAGACAGGATCAGATATCATAGCATATACGCTCCCTTCCAGGCAGATAAGTAAGATTATTAATAACTTACTTATCTGCCTGGAAGGGAGTTTTTTAGTTGCTGGTCGGCGAGGGGAACCATTGTATTTGAGTATTTTGCTGTTAAATATTATGATATATGATGATGCGATTTAGATATTGTTCTCGTATTTTTTTATAGTAATTGCGACTAATTGGCAGGTGTACCCCGTTATGTAAAATGATTTGCCTGCCAGTTAAATGTTGTATTGCAGCTAAATTAACTAATATCCCTCTGTGGCAAAGAAAAAAATTATATTCTTCCAATTCTTTTGTCCAAAAGGATATGATACCTCTGATAATAATTTTATGATCAAAAAAATGAAAGGAAAGTTCCTGTTTTTTACTGTCTACGATGCTGATATATA
>JAUNIU010000235.1 GCA_030523265.1 Eubacteriales bacterium
ATATCTTTTCCTACTTCCCGCACCCCAAGTACCATTGTTTTTCGATGTGTTTTGGCAAATGTGAAAAGTTTCATCATATCCTCCGGTAAATGCTGACCATCACAATCCATAACTCCAATCACATTCCCATCCCACAGTTCTTCTTTCACATAAGTCAATGCAGTTTTGATTGCAGCTCCTTTCCCACGGTTTTCAGAGTGCCTTAAAATAATACAAATATCACTGATTTTATCAAAAACCGCCTGATACTCTTCGTCGCTCCCATCATCTACTACCACGATCCGGCACCCATACCCCCAAAGCTGATCCGTAATGGTTACTAATGTTTCATCCGGCTTATACGTTGGTATAATTACAACTGGCATCCTGCCATCTCCTTTCTGCTGTAATCAGCTATTTCTCTCTTATTTCTTTTGGTCGTGATGTTTTTTTCTTCCACTCCATACATTGCTGAATGATTGCATTTCCCACATATCCTGCAGCAAGTCCTACAAAAATACCTCCTAATATATCGGTTGGATAATGGACATACAAATACAATCTTGAAAATGCAATGAGGCATGCAAGGAGCAATGCCGGTTTCCACAATTTTCTTTTCCCCGAAAAGTAAAGCGCTGCCACCGCTGCAAAAGAAGATGCTGTGTGTCCTGACGGGAAAGAAAAATCATCCGGTCTTGCGATCAACAACTGTATCTGTGTGTTCACATCACACGGACGTATCCGGGCAAACAGATTTTTCAGTATTCCGTTACACACTACAAGGTCTATACACAGCGCAGCCATCATTACCAATCCGGTCTTTCTTGTTTTTGGAAGCAACAAAAGTATCACAGCCAGCACAATCCAGATGATTCCTGCATCGCCTAATTTTGTGATAAAACACATGGCCGCATCGCCCACTGGCGTCCGTATTCCCTGCAAAAAATCCAGTATTCTGAATTCAATTCCCACTTTTTTCACTTCTTTCCTTTATCATCTGCATCCCTGCCACAAGCGCCACACCAATCACACATGGCAATATCTGAAAATTCCCTAAATTCATTGCCGCCTTCGGTATCTCCAATGTGGTCGGTCCCTGTATGATCGCATAAAAAGAACCCATCATCATACCCAGGATCATGTAGATCGCCTGCGGACGGAATTTCTCAAGACAAACCTTTATTGCTTTTACCACTGTCATTGCTCCTGCCAGCACACCGCATCCAAAAAACATCAGACACGGGAGATATGAAAAATCTAATGAAAGAAATCCTTTCACTGCTGTAATCACCGGAATATATGCTCCAAAGATCAAAAGCAGTGTCGAGCCGGATATTCCCGGAAGAAACATTGCGGAAATTGCAATCATTCCAATGAAAAACAGTTTCACTGCCAGTCCCACAGAAAATTGTCCCAAATCCATAGATGCTCCGCCGATTCTGCCATTTGCCCATGTAATTCCCGCTACAAGAACAATTCCAATCAGGCAAAAAAGAATCCCTTTTCTGACTTCCCGGAAACTTTCTTTTTCTTCTTTTATGATCAGTGGAATCGCTCCGGCAATAAATCCGATAAACAAAGAACTGACAGCGTAAATATGGCTCTCAAATAATGTGGACAGCACGACTACTGCCATTGCCATTCCGATGATCCAGCCCACGCCTAATTTTGCCAGATACCTAAGCGCTGACTTTTTCTCTCCCATTTTTCCAAATGCCAGATCATGGATCGAACCGATAAAACGGTCATAAAATCCCATGATAAACGCTACAGTACCTCCGGATACTCCCGGCACACTGTCCGCTAATGCCATACAAAATCCATTCATTCCTTCTTTCAACATATAAAAAACCTCCTGTTTGTTTTCTGAGGGTATCTTAACAACCCACCTTAAACAAACAAGAGGTAAATTCCTAAACAATTCTTAAACTCTAACTGTTTCTATATTTAAACGGCTGCCAGTAAAACTGTCCCTACCGTCATCAATACCACTCCAACTGCCGCCTTTTTCGTCAGTTTTTCGTGAAATACAATCCATGAAAAAGCAATGGTAACCAACATACTCAATTTATCAATAGGCACGACCACGCTTGCCGGACCATCCTGCAGCGCCCGGTAATAGCACAGCCATGAAGCACCGGTTGCCAGTCCGGACATGCAGATATAAACCAGTTCTTTTTTCTCGATCTTTCGTATCTCTCCCTGCTTTCCGGTAAGAAACACCATCAGCCATGCCATGACCAGCACAACGGTGGTACGGATCGCCGTACCAAGATTCGAGTCGATTCCCGCAATCCCGAGCTTCCCCAAAATAGCGGTCAGACTTGCAAATACCGCAGACAGAACCGCATAAACCATCCATCCGCCGCCTTGCTTTTGTACATTCGTTCCTATATCTTTTTTATCGATCATAAGCAACGTGCCGCCGCTGATCAACAAAACGCACAGTATCTTTACTCCTGAAATCCCTTCCTGAAGAAAGATAAGCGCCAGCAAGATCGTCAGCACCGTGCTGGACTTATCAATGGGCACAACTTTGTTAATATCCCCTTTTTGCAAAGCATGAAAATAGCATAGCCACGATGCGCCTGTTGCCAGCCCAGATAGTACAAGAAAGAGAAATGTCCTGCCATCAATCTGCCTGATTCCGTTCCCTGTTCCTGTAATCAGCACCATCAGCCACGAAAACAGCAGTACGATCACAGTCCTGATCGCCGTCGCTACATTAGAATCCGTTTTTTTGATTCCACACTTCGCAAGAATCGCTGTAATTCCCGCAAAAAAGGAGGAACCCACCGCATAAAGCATCCACATATTCTTTTCCCTTCCTTTTACTTATTCAATCGATACCCTGCACCCCATACCGTTTCCAGAATCTGAGGATTTTTACTGTCATCTTCAATCTTTTCCCTGATACGGTTAATATGCACCATGACAGTCGCACTGTCTCCCACATAATCATATCCCCATATTTTCTCAAAAATCTGCTCTTTGGAAAACACAATATTGGGATTCATGGCAAAAAACTTCAAAATCTCAAACTCCCGGTTTGGGAATTTGATTTCCTTATCCCCTTTATATACCTTCCAACTGTTGACTAAGATACGAAGATCCCGGATTCTTATTTCCTCCGGCTCTATACTGCTTTCTTTTGGAGATTTTTGCTGCAAGCGCTCATACTGCCGCAGGTTTGCATGAACCCTCGCCACCAGCTCCGCCGGATCAAAGGGCTTTGCAATGTAATCGTCTGCGCCAAGCCCAAGACCCCTGATTTTATCTACGGACTCCGTCCTTGCCGTAACCATAAGGATCGGAATATCTATGGTATCCCTGATGTCCCGGCATACTTCATACCCATTTTTCCCCGGAAGCATCAAATCAAGCAGCACCAGATCAAAATGCTCCTCCTGAAGCGTTGCCGCTACCGCTGTTCCTTCTGTTACAATTCTTGTTTCAAATCCCGACGACTGAAGATATGCCTCCTCCACCATGCTGATGTCCATATCATCCTCCACGATCAGGAT
>JAUNIU010000236.1 GCA_030523265.1 Eubacteriales bacterium
GTCTCCTCTGTATAATCATCTGGAACATACTGCTGTTCAATCTCTGCCACACGATCCCGCAACGCTTTCACTTCTATTGCCGCAGACTCAGGAGATCTATAGAAATCATTATCTGCGACACTAATGCTGCCTGCTGACACCAGGTAATCTTCTAATGAAGATTCTTCATTCTCCAAAACATTCTTACCCACACGAATGCTTTGCTCCAATACAGTCAGATTCTCCTCTTTATAATCCGTCTTGACACATTCTGCCAGCCGCTTTTCGGCTGCGTCTAACACATTCGTCAGTTCTGTTTTTGCTTCCTGGTTGGAACTTACCACTGTATAACCTGCATTCTGAAGTGCTCTATAAGTATCACAATCTCTATTTGCAATAAAGACATAACTGCCTAAGCCCTCTGGAATCGTGGTAAGGCTTTCTGCCTCCAGCTTTAATACATGGGTTCCTCTCTTTATACCCCGATATCCCGGTTTATTCAATCCTGTTTCACCGATCTCCGTAATGGTGGAAGGGATCACAACAGTATTGGCCGCGATATTTGCAAAAGTACCAGACTCAATCTTTGTATAGTTTTCATTTGCCGGAAGTTTAATCGTACATACTCCCTCCTCCGGACCACATCCGTTAAATGCGTGTTTTCCAATACTCTGTACGGAATCTGGTAGAATAATATCGCCTTTTAACCCTCCGTTAAAAGCATATTCTCCGATGGATACCAGTCCCTCTGAGAACGTAACACTGCTTAATGGCACTGATCGAAATGCTCTATCACCTATTACCACTACCAATCCCAGATTAATTTCTGTCAAGGAACTGCATCCCTCAAATGCACCACTGGCAATCTCTGTTACACTGGCTGGTAATGTTACCTTTGTCACGCCGGATTCTTTGAATGCATTGATTCCAATCTTAACTACCGCCATATCAGCAATCGACTCCGGAATAATGATTTCCGCAGCATCCCCAGTATACCCTACAATGGTAATTACATTCTCTGCATAGTCTGCTACGTACTGTACTCCATCCTCTGTGGTCTGCACTCCTGTGACCAAAAGTTCGATTACAGGTTTCGGAGAGATCGTTTCATATCGTTTGCTAAGGGTAGCATAAGCAGTCTCCTGTGTCAGCTTACATGTTATTTTCTCACTATACTGAATCGGTGTTGCTGTTAATGCACTGCCATCCAGATTCGTGATGTCGGAAGCATATAACAGTATAGTGCAAGAGTCTGCGTCAGACTTTACGATATTATCCTCACACCGAAGCAATCCCGCATTCTTTATCACCACTTCGGAAAGCAAAGAACCAGTAAATGCCTGGGTTGCGATGCTGATATCCTTCTCTGAATCACCGATCACGACTCTTTCCAGAGATGTACTATAGAATGCCATCTTTCCAATGTTTTCTATAGTACCCGGTATGTATAGTTCTCCTGTCAGACCTGAAAATTCAAAGGCCTCTGCCCCAATACTCTTTAATGCACATCCCTCTTCCATGACCAAATCCGTCAATTCGGTAAATTGATAAAAAGCATTCTCCGGGATGGTCTCTACATTTCTACCATACACAACCTTCTTTAGCGTTGTCCTCATGGTGGTTTCACTTTTCAAACTTATCTCACAATTACCATAGATATACAGTTCCGTAAGGGTAGGTATACTTCCAAGCACAACCGTTCCCGTAACATTTTCCGGTATTGTCAAGGTGGTAAGCTGTGTGTTTTTAAAAGCAGAATCTCCCAGGCTTGTGACACTATCCGGGATGGTAACCGCGGTCAGACCCACTCCGCTAAAAGCAGCAGTTCCAATACTTGTCAAACCATCCGGCAGAGTGACGGAAGTAAGGGAAGTCCCATTAAAGGCATTACTGCCGATTTCCGTTAATCCATCCGGCAAGGTAATGGAAGTAAGCGGTGTCTTCTGAAAGGCATTACTTCCAATACGTGTAATACTATCCGATAATTGAATCGAAGTAAGTCCTGTGCCGCTGAAAACATTATCTTCGATGGTTTTCAATTCCTTTGGCAAGGTAACCGACGTAAGACTGGCACAACCGTTAAAAGCATCACTGCCAATCGACGTCAAACTATCCGGTAACGCAACAGAGGTAAGACCTGTATTATAGAAGATGCTGCTGCCAATGCTTGTCAAAATGCTGCCGTCTTCAAATTCTACTTCTGTTAGATTCGTATATCCGCTAAAAAGGCTGCCACCAAGTTTTGAAATTGTATTTTTGATTACTACTTTCGTAATCGTGTCCTTATCAGCATACCATGGTGCCGCACTACCTGTCATAGTAGGAATCACCGCACTCGTCATCCCATCTGCCGCCTGCAAGGTCAGCACGCCATCCTGAAGGGTATATTCATATGCTGCCGCCATAATCACTTTGCTAATATTGCTCACCGATGCAAATGTGCTATCATTTCCCTCCACCAGGGCATAAGCATAGAAACTTCCCACTGTGACCTCCACATCACTCTCTGTTTTTGCCGTGATAGTACCAAGTCTGGAGCTGTAAGTAAAATATGACTGATTCACCACATCGGAACCTGTGGTATTTTTGGTAATATCGAGTTTTGGAGTCTCTCCGAGATAACACTGTTTTTCTTCGGCTGAAATTTCCAATTCTTTTTCTACCTTTTGCTCATATTTATCCATCGTATTAATGGTATATCCCTCTTTTAAGGTACCTTCTTCCGTACCAGCAAAAGTAGTTTTAATCGCCGTTGCTGCTTTCCCCTCTAAATCTGTCACATAAAAATTCGCCCGTTTCAATGGCCAAGAGGTAGGAATAAGTTTGTTTATTATAAAATCATCTTCTCCTGTGTAAGCAATCGCAATATCACGAATATTACTGCATCCTTTGAAAAGATTCATGTTATTCAATGCTGTTACAGAGGCAGGAATTTTAATATGTGTTAATCTTGGTAAATTTATTACCACAGAATCCCATGATGTCATCTCCTCACCCAGATCAATTTTTTTCACATTCAATGACCCGCTAAATACTTTCGACCCCAAGGTCGTCACCCCCGACAGCACCACTTCCTCCAGAGACATGTTATCTCCGAATGCTTTTGTAGTAATCGACGGTACATTTTCTACCACGACTTTTTTGGCATTAAAGGTATACCATGCATATCCAGACGCAGCAGAAGCACTTGTCATGGCACAGTCCTCTGCGCCTGTCCCTTTCACATACAACGTCCCTGCTGCAAAAGTCTTTCCCTCATCGGTAGATCCATCCGCATAGTAATAATAATCTACACCAGTTCCGGCAGATCCTGTCCCGGTATAGCCTGTCGGCACCGCTCCAGCCTCGCTCATTGGCACTGCCAGATTTTCACTGGCACTTGCCCTTGTCATGTCCATCGGTACGGTGGTAAGTATCATCGCTGCCGACAATATTACACTGACAGCCCGTCTTCTGGCCCGCTGCCATTTCCTCCTGTCCTTTTTGTCTTTTCTCACTTTCTTTTCTCC
>JAUNIU010000237.1 GCA_030523265.1 Eubacteriales bacterium
ACTGTTTGAAGTATATCATGATGAGATAGAAATTGATTTTCTGCAAATGTATTTTATCAATACGATTCGTATCCTGTTTGTAAGATTTCGGGAGATACCGTATGATATAATATATACGATGCAGGACAATGTGCGGGAGTTGTTTCCAGATTATGGGGTTAATCCTTACCTGGATGGACTGCCCCAATTACAGCGAGAGTTGTTAAAGATGATTGATATTCCACTGGATCGTGAGAAAATCGATGTTTTGGCGAATGCTTATCGAAAAGTATTGGCAGAGCATAGGTAAACATGGATAAAGTTTATACTGGCTGTTTTGTGCCGTCCGATGGTGGCGGCGGAATGGAGATTAACATGGAAGAGAAAATATTAGTTACCAGATCCTCTATGCCTTCTATGGAGGAATATATTGACATGATTCGCCCATTATGGGATAGCCATTGGCTGACCAATATGGGGGAATTACATAAGTCGTTAGAGGTGAAATTAAAGGAGTATCTACAGGTGCAGGGATTATCCCTGTTTGTGAATGGGCATATGGCTTTGGAGCTGGCGATTGCGGCCATGCATTTTCCACCGGGGAGCGAAGTGATTACCACGCCGTTTACCTTTATATCCACCACACATGCCATCGTGCGGAATGGACTTCAGCCGGTATTTTGTGATATCAAAACCAGCGATTATACCATAGATGAGGACAAGATCGAGGAGCTGATCACAGACAAGACCGTTGCCATTGTTCCAGTGCACGTATATGGTCAGATCTGTAATATAGAACAAATTAAATTAATTGCAGAGAAATATAATCTTAAGGTGATCTATGATGCATCCCATGCATTTGGTGAGATATACAAGGGGGAAGGAGTGGGAAATTTTGGACAGGTTTCCACCTTTAGTTTTCATGCCACAAAGGTATATAATACGATAGAGGGAGGCGCGGTATGTTTCTCGAATCCGGATCTGTATACCACCTTGTATAATCTAAAGAACTTTGGGATACGGTCAGAGGAAGTGGTGGCGGAAGTGGGTGCCAATGCCAAAATGAACGAGTTTGCGGCTGCCATGGGATTGTGCAACTTGAAACATATCGAGCAGGAGATTGCCAAGAGAAAGAAAGTGGTAGAGAAGTATCGGGAGATATTGGGGACGGTACCCGGTTTACGCATTCTTCCGGAACAAACGGATGTCACTTCTAATTATGCCTATTTCCCGATCCTGATCGATGAGACCAGGTTTGGCAGGACGAGAAATGAAGTCTATGATCTTCTGAAGACTTATGACATATATAGCAGGAAGTATTTTTATCCCCTGACATCAGATCAGGCGTGTTTTCGCAATCGATATCGAGGCCTGCCGCTGCAAAATGCCAGATATATTTCAGCAAGGGTCTTGGTGCTGCCATTGTATGCAGATCTGTCTTTGGATGATGTGGAGCGGATTTGTCGCATTATTTTAGAAGGAGAATCGGGATGCAGATGAGTTTTGAAGATTTTTTGGAAGAGTTGGTTGCGTTCATTAACGAGGTGAGAGGGGAAACACGTCCAGAAGTATATCAGGCGCATGCCGATCGAATCTATGAGTATTATCTGGTTCATCAGCAGGAGGATGTGATTGGCACGTTAAAACAAGTCCTGGCTTCGGATGTGGAATTATTGTCTCTGGTGTTGTTTGTCATTCAGTTTATTACGGAAGATCCTTGTTGTATCAGGGAATTACAGGAGTTGGTACAAAGAGAAGATATTGATATTTTTGCAGCACTGGATATCGTCTTTCAGCTATCCAATATATCATTTCGGGATCATAAGATTCATTTATCCTATACGGATACCCGGACAGTCCAGCATCATCTTTTGGGAAGGATCGAAACAGAACTGATGGAGACAAGCTGTTTCCTGCCGTATGCGCAGAGGGATAAAAAGAGAATCATCATCGCAACGGATACTTTGTTAGAGGTGGTTCATGCGCCATCCAGGATTGTGTACCGGATGGCGGATTATCTTCATACGCTGGGATATGAAGTGATGCTGTTAGTCAATGTGCGATGGCAACCGATGGAAAGAAGTGAGCAATATTGTCTGGCGCCATACAGTCCGAATTATAATAAGTTATTAGACCAATATACATCCATAGAATATGAGGGAAATACATATCCGGTGTATCAGTTTTATTTTTCACCGAATACGATGGATCAGCAAAAGAAATTGTTGGATTTTATTTATCAGTGGAAGCCGTTGTGCGTGTGGTATATTGGTGGTTCGTCACCAGTGCAGGATATATACCGAAAGGTTGTGACACAGATCTCCATGGGATGTACAGACGGTTATGCCTGTTCAGAAGCACCAGTGTTAATCAGTTATATGCAAAGTGGTTCGGATGACGTGAAAGAAAGCATTACCTATGCGAAATCACATGGACAGAGATTGATTAATATTAAATTTGGAAGCAAGTTTGACCGGGAGAACTGGTCCCTGACCAGGAAGGAACTGGGGATGCCGGAGGATAGTTTTGCCCTGTGTGTGGTGGGAAACCGCCTGGATGGGGAAATGTCAGTGGAGTTTATCGATATGCTTCAGGAATTGGTGGAATCCTCTGACTTGTATCATATTGTTTTAATCGGACAATGTAAACCGGATATCTTATGTGACATGGATACTGGCAGATATTCCCTATTAGGCTTCAGAAAAGATCTGATCGATGCCATCGCCATGACGGATTTATTCGTGAATCCGCCCCGTCTGGGAGGTGGCGGTGGTGCTGTGCGGGCGTTTGCTGTGGGCGTACCGGTGGTGACATATCCGGATTGTGACGTGAGCAATGTGACTGGAGAGGATTTCTGTTGTCAGGATTTGCAGGAGATGAAAACGTTGATCCAGCGATATGCCAGTGATAAAAATTATTATCAGTCACAGCAGGAAAAGGTCAGAACCATATATAAAGAGCGGGAGAAAGCTTCGGATTCTGTGATCGAGGAAGTCAGGAAGATGTTGGAACAGATAAATGACTGGTTAGAATGTGGAGAGATAGTATAGAAAAGAGGGGAGACGATGAGATGAAATTGGGTGTGATGCAGCCATACTTTTTTCCTTATATAGGGTATTGGCAACTCTTAGCATTTGTGGATGAATATATTATTTATGATGATGTAAATTATATTAAGCGTGGCTGGATGAATCGGAATCATATTTTAGTCAATGGGCAAAAGCATCAAATTAATTTACATATCAAAAAAGCCAGTCAAAACAGATTGATTAAAGATACGGAAATATCGCAAACAGAGCAGGATAATGAAAAACTACTGGCAACGATCAAAATGGGATATCACAAGGCTCCATATTATGATACAGTGTATGATTTACTGAAGAGGATCTTGTATTATGATTCTATGAATTTAGCAGAGTTTTTACACAATCAATTATCGATGATCTGTAATTATCTCGGCATTGATACAAAGCTTATATTATCATCATCTATAGAAAAGGATAATA
>JAUNIU010000238.1 GCA_030523265.1 Eubacteriales bacterium
GTTTCGTTAAATCCCATACAAAGATGTGGCAAACAAGTAGAAGAGATGCTGATAACAAAAGAAAAGATCAGCAAAAAGGAAGCAAAGAAAAAGGTATTAGAGGCTTTTCATAATGTGGAAATCTCGCCGGAAGAACAGCGTTATCGACAATATCCCTTTGAATTAAGTGGTGGAATGTTGCAACGAATCGTGATTGCTATGGCGATGGTATGTGATTCCAGACTATTGCTGGCCGACGAGCCTACAACGGCGCTTGATGTTACAACACAGGGTCAGATTTTGAATCTAATGAAAGAAATGCAGCAGAAAAATCATATGTCCGTTATCGTGGTAACACATAATTTTGGTGTGGTGGCAGAGATTTGTGACAGAGTATCCGTAATGTATGCGGGAGAGATTGTGGAGTCAGGGGATGTCAGGACGATTTTTAATGAACCTTGTCATCCTTATACCGTAGCACTGATGGAAAGTCGACCGGATCCTTCAAAACGTGGTGAGAAAATGATTACTATTCCTGGGGTACCCCCTTCTTTGTATTCTGTTGGAAAGGGCTGTCCATTCGCAGCACGGTGTAAAAAGGCGTTGGAACGCTGTTTTGTAGAAAAACCGGCAGAAATACATATGGAAAATGGTCATCAGGTAAGATGCCACTTATGCCAGTAGGAGGTGATAGCTATGGAGGAAATTCTGAAAGTATCCAATGTTACAAAACGTTATCAGATTGGAAAAACGCAAAAATATATACATGCTCTGGATCAGGTCTCCATCGATGTCAAACCAAAGGAAATCTATGGCATCGTAGGTGAAAGTGGCTCTGGGAAATCCACACTTGGGAAGTGTATTTTGGGGTTGGAACATATTGATTCCGGAAACGTGGAATTTTTGGGGAATAAGATTGATCATTTATCGATTCGGGAGATGAGGCAGGTTTGGAGAGAAATGCAGATGGTGTTCCAGAATCCCTTTTCTTCTTTTAATCCTAAGATAACCATAGGAAAATCACTGTATCGTATGTGCAAACTGTATCATATGACCAAAACTGAGGCAGAGGAACGAATCGAAGAATTGTTAGGATTGGTGAATCTGGGAAAGGAGCTTTTGAGGAGATTGCCAAATGATCTAAGTGGTGGTCAGTTACAACGTTTTGCGTTGGTCCGTGCTCTGTTAAATCATCCACGGTTTGTGATTGTAGATGAGGGTGTCTCAGCGCTAGATATTTCTGTTCAGGCTCAGGTTCTGAATCTTTTGGTGGATTTGCGTAATAAGCTGGGGATCAGTATCATCTTTATTTCACATGATTTAAATGTGGTGCAGCAAATCTGTGACCGGATAGCTGTTCTTTATCTTGGACAGATTGTGGAAGTTGGTTCGGTGGAGGAGGTATATAATCATACGATGCATCCGTATACACAGGCGTTGATTTTATCAAAACCTAAGGAGCATCCGGATGAACAAAAAAGCGAGTTAAAGCTGAAAAGTGAGATTTTACATGCAGTTGATGTGGGAAAAAGCTGTCGTTTTTATGGACGATGTCCATATTCAGAAGATGGTGTCTGCAATCAGGTAGAACCAGAGTTACAGGAGTATGCAAAAGATCATTGGTCCACTTGTTTAAAAACAATAAAAATAGGAGGTAATGAAATATGAAAAAAATTATGAAAAAATGTTTGTCTATGTTATGCATCGCCGCACTGGCAGTAACAAGTCTTTGTGCTTGTTCTGATGGTTCATCCGGGACAGGAGATACGGCGGCAAAAAGTTCGGATACATTGAATGTACAGATATGTGCAGAGCCATCCTCTCTGGATCCGGCTATGAATTATGAACCGGGAACTTTTTATGTCACGCCGCAGGTATGTGATACGCTACTGAATCTGAGCAGTGATTTGAAACTGGAGCCCAATATTGCTTCCTCATGGGAGAAAAAAGATAATACAACGTATGTATACCAACTGCGTGATGATGTAACTTTTTCTGATGGTTCCCAAATGACTGCTGATGATGTGGTGTACTGTTTGCAGAGAATTATTGATCCGGATGTTGGTTCTATGGTCAGCTGGATGTTTAATAGTGTGGAGAGTATTGAAAAAACAGGGGACTGGGAGGTGACAGTCAAATTATCTCAGCCTGATTCCCTTTTCCAGTATACGATGGCGCTATCTCCTGGAATGATTTATTCCAAGGAGGCATGTGAGAAGGCAGATGGAAAGTTTGGAACCATGGAGGGTGGTTTTGTTGGCAGCGGACCATATGTATTGGATTCATGGACATCTGGAACGGAGATCAAAATGACATCCAATGACAATTATTGGAATCAAAAGGATGATATTCAGATCAAAAACATTAATTTCAAGATTATTTCTGATGATACCGCAGTCGTCACGGCAACCAATGCTGGTGAAATTGATCTAGTCACTCTGTTAGCCGGAGATTATCTGGATCAGATTGATTCTTCTAAGTTTAACACAAAGGTGGTACATAGTGCAGAGGCACGGTCATTATTTTTTAACTGTGAGCAAACATATACCAATGACGTGAATGTCAGGAAAGCTTTGGCAAGCTGTTATGACAGGGATGCTTTTATGAACTCTGCATATAAGGGAATGTACGATCCATCTACAGGTCTTTTGTTCGGTGAGAAGTTATATCCGGATGATAGCTGGGAGGAGTTTGCTAAACAGTTCCAGTATAATTATCAATACAATGTAGAGCAGGCAAAGGAATATCTTTCTGCTTCCAAGTATCCGGATGGAGGGTTTGAAATCACGGCATTAGTTGCCGCCAATAACGGAACAGAAATGAAAGAAGCACAATTGTTTCAGGCGGCTGCTAAGGAAATCAATGTGGATGTAAAATTAAAAACTGTTTCTGATGCAGAATTGCAAACGGTAGCATTTAGTGAGAAAGAAAATGGATTGCGGGATTATAATGTTTATGTGTCTGGGTGGATATCAGATTATCCGGATTCTATGGGATATTTTGAAACATTATTAGCCTCCTGGAATAATGTGAGTGGTGCGATTAATTTTTCACAGTATGAGAACGAGGAATATGATGCTTTGCTCAAAAAAGCACATGAAACCGATGGAGAACAACGCAGTGAAGTACTAAAGGAGGCGGCAAATATCGTTGGCAGGGATTGTCCGATCCAGACATTGGGTTATAATAGCAGCTACTTTGTGCTTAGAAGCGATTTGGACTATACATTCAATGGAATGGATGTATGGGGGCTGTATCTGAAAAATATAAAGAGGAACAAATAGATTGTGAATCGTTGGAAGGGGGAGCTTTATGAGTCATTATGTGATTACCATTGCCCGGGGTTTTGGATCGGGAGGGAAAATGTTAGCGATGAAATTGGCGGAAGAACTGGGTATAGAGTGTTATGAACATCGTATTTTGTCGCTGTCTTCCCAGCAAAGTGAACTAAAGTATGAAAATTTCGTGGAGGCAGATGAAAATATTCGCGATATGGGATTC
>JAUNIU010000239.1 GCA_030523265.1 Eubacteriales bacterium
CCTTTTTCATGTATTGTTTCTCATACTCCCAAATTTTTATAATCATACCATTATTCTTTTGCCAACGCACTCTTTCCTTATCTATGTATTTAGCAAAAATCAACACACTCACCCATCTTACTCTGTTCAAATCAGAAAAATCTGATATAATGATCTATAAACACTTCTGGAGATGCCGATCTCTTCAGAACAATACCGATTTTATAGGAAAAGGATGAAAAGACTATGAACAAACGAAAAACCATGAAACAAAAGATCATCTTATATGTTATGGGAGCATCCATTATCCTGGGTGTACTATTGACATTGGTTATGATTATCAGTAGTTTTGTTTCCACGAATGCAATATTACTGGATAATCTGCAAATGATGGCAAAGACTTCTTCCCAGAATGTCAGTTCCAATCTCCATCTGTTGACGGACCGCATGGCCGATCTGGCGCTGGAAAGTGTCCTCTCCGACCCAACCGTAGAAAACGCAGAGAAACAGGAACTTCTGGACGAAAGAAAGACCCGGATTGAGTTCGTCTGGTTAGCCGCCTATGATACCAATGGAAAGAAACTATATGGTGATTCGGCTGCCCCTGCCTCCATCGCAGAGGAAACATATTTTCAGGACATCACCGAGACCAACAACATTACCATCGGCGAGCCATACTGTGCAGACGATATCTGGCAGTTATCAGTGGGAGCACCATTGAAAAACGGAGATGAGCTGTATGGCTATCTGATCGGCAGCTATAAATATGACCTGTTGAATGATGTTTTAAGCAATATTAACATAGGTATCCATGGTGCCGCATACATCATCAACGAAGAGGGAACCATTATCGCCGACAAAGAGCAGGACAATATGGCAAAGCAATCCAATATTTATAAGCTCTACGGATCCAAAAAGAACAATGCCACCTTCGATGCCATGATTCATTTTCAGACCGGTTCCAAACTGATGAACCTGCAACACCGCAAACACTATGTGGCATATTCTCCGGTCGCTGGTACAAACTGGACTTTGATCGTCGATGCACCACGCCAGGATTTTATGAAAACCCTGTTGACCGCTATCGTGATTTCTATATTGTTAGCTGTCGTACTTATGATCATTTTCCGATTCTTTGTAACCAGAATGGCAAATAAAATTGCTGACTCCCTGTCACTATCCACCCGGAGATTAACTGCGCTAGCGGAAGGTGATCTCAAGGATACCGTCACAATGGCACAGACTGGTGATGAAGCAGAAATATTAACCGAAGCTCTGGCAAAAACCATTGATAATATTGACCTATATATTGATAACCTAAAGACTTCCTTAGGCTATTTATCAGAGGGGGATTACTCCCAGGAGGTACCGGATACCTTTATCGGCGATTTTGCCGCCATCCGCGAAGCATTAACCAGCATTACACTCTCTTTGAATGAGACCATGTGCCGGATCAATCATGCTTCTGCCGCCGTGAATGAGAACTCTTCTGAAGTATCCGGATATGCCAAACGTCTCCACGACAGTTCACAGCAACAGTCCGCAGCACTGAACCGTCTCAGCAAGAGCATCGATGTGATCACGACGAAAATACATATGATCGATCAAAATGCGGCACAACTAAAAGTATCTACCAACGAAGCGGAACAAAAGGTAGCTCTGGGTAAACAGCAGATGGACTCCATGCTTACCACTATGAACACCATTTACACCAGCATGCAGGAAATCATCAAGATCAGTCAGTTGATCGAAGACATTTCCTCACAAACCAGTCTCCTGTCCCTTAACGCCACGATCGAGGCTGCACGTGCAGGTGAGAGCGGCAAAGGCTTTGCCGTAGTTGCACAACAAATCAGTATTTTATCGGATCAGACCGCAGATGCGTTGAAACAGACTGGACAAATCATTGAACAGGCGAACCTATCCATTGAAGAAGGCCTAAAGACAGCCAAGGCTACTGCAGAATCTTTCCAGAATATCAATGCGGCTACCGATGAATTTACCGGTATCTCGAAACAGATCGAAAAAGTGGCAGAAGAACAAGGGGAAGCTGTCGCGCTGGTGACCCGGGAGATCACTACGGTACTGGATATCGCCAATACAAACCAACAGTTAGCCGAAGAAACCAATCAGACAGCTGCCCATTCCCTTTCTCAGGCAGAAGAACTGGAACAGGTGGTAGCTTCCGTAAAATTAAAGGAGGAGACACAAGCATGAAGAAATTAATTCAAATCTTAACCACAACATTACTGCTGTCTCTGCTATTATGTGGATGTAGCACGAGCCATAAGATGAAAGATGGATATTATACCGCGGAAATGTCTGATTTTTCACATGGCTGGAAAGAATATGTATGCATATTGGTCAAAAATGACAAGATTGTTTCTGCTGAATTTAACGCCAAAGACCCAAGTGGCTTCATCAAAGCCTGGGATAATGAATATATGCGCAATATGAGTACCATTCAAAGTACCTATCCCAACAAATATACCAGAGAGTATGTCAAACAATTAATGGAAGGACAAAAAAACACAGAGGTAGACATCGTCTCCGGTGCAACTTCCTCTGGAAACAACTTTGAAAAACTCATAGCAGCGGTAATCAAACAGGCACAAAAAGGAGACTCCGAAGTTACCATAGTACCCTCCGAAGAAGAATAGTGCAATTCTCCTAAGAACGGTTACATTTTGTTTGCCGCAAAATCAGAATTGTAATAAAAGACTGCCAGTTGTGTACGGTCCCGCAGTTCCAACTTATTTAAGATATTACTCAGATAATTTCGGATCGTACCTTCTGACAGAAACGTTTTCTCTGAAATTTCTTTATTACTGAATCCCTGTGACACTAATTCAATGATTTCATATTCCTTGGGGGTAATTCCCGCCTGTGCATAATCAAAGGAATCCTCCTGCATGAACCCAGGCAGTTTATCCAGCACCTGTCCGCCAAAGACCGTCTGCCCCTTGTAAACAGCCTCCAGTGCCGGAGCAATCCCCTCATAATCCTGCTTCAAAATATAACCTTTGGCACCAATATGAAGTGCCTTGATAATATACGCATCATCCGAAAATGTCGTAAGGAATAGTATCCGGGCATCATGATATTGTGTGATAATCTTCTCTGCCGCCTCCAGACCGGACATATGACTCATGCGAATATCCATGAGAAGCACATCCGGCTGATGTTTTTGATATAGAAACAGTGCTTCCTCTCCATCCTGTCCGGTTGCCACCACCTGTATCCTGCCTTCGGTCTCCAGTATGGTTTTCAACGATACTGCCACTAATCTATCATCATCTACTACCACGATTCTCATTTCATTCCTCCATTCTGCCTTTATGACAAGCGCATATCTGCAGCAATGCATATCAAAAAAGCAATCTGTTTTTCAGCCTTACAGATATCCCTTTATTTGGGCAGCGATACATAGATCTGAAAGCCTGTTTTTTCTGCCATGATATTAAGGCTTCCCGACAAGCGTTCCACCCTGTCCTGAATA
>JAUNIU010000022.1 GCA_030523265.1 Eubacteriales bacterium
TGCAGAATAGGATTACATGGCAAAGGGAAAAGGGACGAGGAGCGAAAACAAACTGGAAAAATGGGATGGAAGATGTTTGGTTTGCCACGGTGGGAAAGGATTATACATTTAATTTAGAGGATGTAAAAGTCCGAAAAAAGGTAATTGCTCCATATAAGGTTGCTGGGAAACCTAAGGATTGGGAAGAGACGGAAAGCGGTAATTTCAGAAATACGTGTCCCTCTAATTTTTGGGATGATATTTCGATTCCATATTGGTCAATGTCCGAAAATACAGCGCATCCGACACAAAAACCAGAGAAATTAATTGCAAAATTTATTTTGGCAAGCAGTAATAAAGGTGATTTGGTATTTGATCCATTTGCTGGTTCAGGGACAACTGCCGTTACTGCTAAGAAACTGGGACGAAATTATATTGTAATCGAGCAGAATGATTTGTATGGTGCCTGGGCACAAAAGCGACTGGAAATGGCGGAGGAAGATGATTCTATCCAGGGATATTGTAATGGTGTCTTTTGGGAAAGAAATTCTCTGGCAGATCAAAAGAAAGCGGTTCGATAGAGAAAGAGGAGTGTGATGGTATGGAAATTCGCAATAAAGAAATCGATCACGGCAAAGCATTTGATTGGGGAAAGGCTTCCGAAGATTACGCAAAATTCAGAGATATTTATCCGCATGCATTTTATGAGAAGTTAGCAGAGTTGTCTTTGGGGATCGCAGGACAGAAGGCATTGGATTTGGGAACCGGTACAGGTGTGATTCCGAGAAATATGTATCAATATGGAGCAAGTTGGATTGGGACAGATATCTCAGAGAATCAAATTTCCTATGCAAAAGAATTAAGTACTGCTGCGGGGATGGATATTGAATATATTGTTGCATCAGCAGAAGAAGTTGATTTTCCGGATGCATCCTTTGATGTTATAACAGCATGTCAATGTTTTATGTATTTTGATAAAAATGTAATCTTGCCTAAAATACATAAAATGCTAAAGGCACATGGACATTTTGCGGTATTGTTTATGGCGTGGTTGCCGGAAGAAAGTGAGATTGCCAAAACCAGTGAAGATCTGGTGTTAAAATATAATCCGGCATGGACAGGTGGAGGTATGACTAGGTATGAATTACAGGAGCCGCCATGGTGTGGGGAGTGGTATCGGGTCGCAAATATACTTACCTATGATCTGCCGGTTTCCTTTACGAGAGTGTCCTGGCATGGCAGAATGAAAGCATGTAGAGGGATTGGTGCCTCTGCACTGAGTGAGTCAGAGATCGCGTCCTGGGAGAAGGAGCATTGGAATTATATGCAGACGCTACCAGAGGAGTTCTCAGTATTACATTATGTAACTATTTTAGATTTGGAGAAGAAGTAATTTGCTGTATGAAAGTGAGTATAAATCAGTTTTATAGTGCCACCCTTTGAGATAAAGGTTATCTCAAAGGGTATTTTTGGTTTATCTTAAGTATACATTAAGTTTTTTAGTTTAATGCAATAAATCAAAGGGTTTCCTTGTCTAATATATAGAGAGGAGGAAAAAGATGGATTTAGAACGGGAGAGATTGGTTCGGGAAGCGCAGGCGGGGGATCAGAATGCATTTACAGAGCTGCTTCGGGCGAATGAACTGCGTATGTATAAGGTGGCACGAAGTTTCTTGAGCTGTGAGGACGACATTGCAGATGTGATGCAGGAAAGTGTTCTTCAGGCATATTTGCATTTACCGAACTTAAAGCAGGCGGCGTATTTTCAGACATGGCTCATTCGGATTGTGATCAACCAGTGCAAAAATATGCTGGCGCAGCAGAGGAGAGTAGTTTGTATGGAGCAGGTGCAGGAACAGGGGTATGAGGAGAGTGGATTTGACAAACTTGCCTTTGAGGATTTGATGAGCCGGTTAGATGAAAAGTATCGTCAGATAATGCTGTTATATTATGGAGAGGGGTATTCCATCCGTGAGATCAGCGACCTGTTGGAAATGAAACAGGCAACCGTATGTTCCAGATTAGCCCGGGGACGAAAACGGTATCTGGAAATATCGAAGTTGGATGGCACTATATAGTTATAGCGTGGAAAGGAAAGGTGATGACTATGAGAGAGGGAAAGATGCGGGAATTGATGCAGCAAGATTGCACTGTACCAAAAAAGGTACACGCTGGATTTGAAAAGGGGATACAGAAAATATATGAAATGGATATGGCACGGGGAAATCATGAGAATACAGGAGTGGTGATGGGGGATGCAAAACAAAATAGGGAAGAGAAGCGATGCAAACGATTATGGCGCAGGGGTAGTCTGGTGGTGGCAGCGGCTTGTTTGGTGTTAGTCGTTGGATTTCATTCGCAGATATACAGTTTTGCCCGGTCGTTATTTATTCATGAGACGGTTCGTGTGGGGGATGCAGAAATAGGCGAAATGGATATGAAGGCAATCAGGATTAATGATGGTGTGTTGACACCGGATTTTGAGATGCATTATTTTGAAAGTATGGAGGACTTAGGAGAAAAAATAGGGGTATCTTTTATGAAGAGTTCTGTGGAAAATGAAGTCACAGGGAAGGGAAGAGTGATGGCGCAGCTGGATAGTGCCTCAGGCGTTGTATATGCGTATGATGCATGCTGTTTTGCAGAAAACATTTCCAAACTACAGTATTCCGAAGATGGAGAAACATCATATCATATGGATACGGAGGATGCCTATGTAATTCAGTGCAGGACCACATTTTATACAGAAAATTATCAGAAAGAGAAGTATCTGGGTGCGGGAATATCGTATGAGGGTGCAAATGCATTGGGGAGTTATGAGACAAGAAATGGGTTGCATGCGGAATTGTTTGAGATCGAGGGTTCTGAGGTAGATGCCATTATTTATTGTGATAATATCCGTTATGAATATTCTATGGATAGTGATGAAGATTATACGGAGGAAACGCGTATGACATTTTTGGATACTCTTAAGACATTTTTGGATACGCTGGAGAGGTAGCAGAGAAATTTCGGATACCTGTGCTGCTCTGACTGACAATTGTTTTTCTAAAATAGAAATGCTATTATATAACAGAATAGCATTTCTATTTTATTGCATAAGAAACGCTTTCTTGTTAAAAATATATGATGTTTGGGAGCAAAAGATATTTTGTCCCCCAACTGATGCCACGGGTTGCTTCGTTGTGTTACAATCTGCTTTTGACCCTGGCATCCTGATCTGTTGTACAAAATTATAGAATATGAGGATGATATATGAGAAAATTATATGGTTTATTACTTATTTGCACTTGTAGTATAGCAATCACAGCCTGTGGAAAAGCTGACAATGTGGAAACAAAATCTTCTCCTGCGGTAAGTGAAAGTCCCGATCGTGGCATACAAAAAGACGCAAAGGACGCTGGTACACAAAAAGATTTACGTGGCAATGGTGGAGGTCGTGGTGGCATGCAGGTGGAAAATGACGAAGAAATACAAGCCATTATTGATGAAAATGCTGGTAAATTCGTCCAAAAAACTTTTCAAGATAATGAGACCGGAATCAATTTGGAGTATAGCTTGTTTGTTCCGGATAATTATAAGAGCACGGAGAAATATCCTTTGCTGATGTTTATTCCGGATTCGACGGGTGCCGGAAAAAGTGCAAAAGAAATTGTGGAGCAGTATTATGGAGCCGATGTGTGGGTGACGGACGAGGCGCAGAAAAAACATGCTTCATTTGTCCTGGTTCCGGCATTTACGGAAACGGTGGTAGATGATAATTGGAATGTTTCCCAACAGGTAGAAACGGTGGTTGGTTTGCTGCAGTCAATGCAAAAGGAATACAGTATTGATACAAACCGACTATATACGACCGGACAATCCATGGGATGTATGACATCATTATATTTGAATAGTAAATATCCGGATCTGTTTGCAGCAAGTATGTATGTATCCGGACAATGGGACATTTCGGTGTTAGATCCGTTGGAAAACCAGAAATTCTTCTATATTACCGCCAGCGGTGATGAAAAGGCATCCGGTGGTCAGGACCAGGTAAAGGAATTGTTTGAGAAAGATGGAAAGAAATATAGTTATGCCACTTGGAATGCGCAAAATAGTGACGAAGAACAGGAGGCGGCGGTCAAAAAACTTCTGACGGAAAATCTGCCTGCCAATATGATTCGCTTTGAAGAGGGAAGTGTGTTTAAGGATGGACAGATGGGTTCGGAGCATATGGCGTCTTTCAATTATGCATACAAGTTAACTGCAGTAAGGGATTGGTTATTTGAACAGACAAAAGAATAAAGAAATGGAAAACTATTGGTTGCCTATATTAATATGAAATTGTATAATTATTATAACAAGGAATATTGGTACAGGTATAATAGGAGGTACTATATGAGACAAAAATTTCAAAGAGCAGCCTTTGAAGTCGAAGCGGAAAAATATGAGATTGGCAAAGGTATGGAGGATGGATTTGAATTATGGACCAAAGTGGTTACAAATGGGTGGGTGGTAGCAGATAAGCTTATGCAGATTAAGCGGGAAGATGGCAATGTGGTGTGTCCTTTTATCCGAAATCGAAGAGGAATTATTTTTCTTCGTGAGGGCGACTACATCATTTATGAAGAAGGTGGAGAGCGTCATTGTTGTGGTGCGGATAAATTTAACGACAGATATCGACCTATTTAGGTGGCGTGAGATAGTTTCATTATGTGATTGAAAAAGATCTTTTTGGACAAATATTGTTCGGAGGATCTTTTTTTTGTATAAAATATTAATTTAACCAAATCCGCAAAAAACAATACCAAATCTGCAAAGCGTTACAATTCATGAAAAGTAATTGATAAAATATAAAAGACTATGACAAATTGTGACCAATTGAAAAGTAGTCAAATGAACAAAACGAAAGATTAAGAAAGGGGAGGAAGAATTATGCAAACTTGTGACAACAACAGAGCCTGCCCATGTACTTATGACTGCCCTCGTCATGGGAAATGCTGCGCCTGCGTAGCGCATCACCGTGACAATAATGAGGGGGTTCCCGGTTGCTTCTTTTCCAGAGAAGCGGAAGCGACTTATGACAGAAGCATTGAAAATTTGGCAAGGGATCAGGGCTTACTGTAACAGGTATCAGATCAGTGAAAGGAGAGTACGAAAATGGAAAAACCAAATTTTATTGGACTATCACATGTATGTATTTTTGTGGATGACGTGGAATCGGCATTCTCATATTACGAAAGAATATTAGGGGCGGTGCCAAACCAGTTTATTCCCCATTGGAAAAACAAGGGATTTTTTGAAGCGGGAGGTTTCATTGAGGAAGCGGAGGAAGCAGAGGTATCCATCGGCTTCATGGATGTGCCTGGAACTAGGCTTACCTTGGAGCTAATGTGCTACCACAAACCGGAAGGACGTAAAGAGCCGATGATTTTTGCGGCGAATGACATCAGCGGTGCAAGGCATGTGGCACTGAAAATAACAAACATTGAAGAAGCGTTTGCATATATCAAGGCACAGCCGGATGTTACGCTGATCAACACGACAGACAAATACCGTGTCTACCAGATTAGCGAGACTGCGCCATCGGATTTTATATTTTACGATAAGGAAAAAGAAAATGACGCAAAGGCAAAACAGGAGGCGGCAGATATTCTCGGCAACACAAAGTATTTTTACTTTATCGATAAGTATGGGCTGCAATGGGAATTTGAGCAGGGGCATACGGATATTGGTGATTAGGAGGCATGGCAATGAAAAAAATATTAGCACTTCTGATGACATTTGTGCTTTTGCTTACAGGCTGTGGAAATCAGGGTGGACAGAAATCTTTGGATGGCACGGCATCGCATGGCGTTTCTCCGGTGGAAGGGAAGAAGATTGCATACATATTGAATATGTCGTCCAGTGAGATTTTTCAGCTCTGTGCCAACCAGTGCAAGAAAACCGCGGAAAGTCTTGGGATGACTTGCGATGTATTCTTTTCGGACGGGGATGATACCACGTTCCAGAATTATATCAGCACTTGTGCGGCAGGAGGCTATGACGGATTGTATTTGTCACATGGCGGACAGGACTATTCATACACATTTTTGACGCAGCTATTGCAGGATTATCCCGATCTGAAGATTGTTACCTTTGATACACAGTTTAAGGATGCTTCGGGGCAGGTGCAGACGATTGACGGCGTGACACAGTTTTTTCAGGACGATGTGGGTTTTGCAACAGGCCTTTTGGATTACATCTGTGAAGACCTATGCCCGGATAAAGAGACAGTAAACATCTTGAAGGTATGGGTGGGTCCAAACTATATTGCGGCATTTGACCGCCGCGAGGAAGGATATCAGGAATTTGAAGAGGCAGGAAAGATCAACACAGTAGAGGTGATCGGACCTACGGATCATAGCAACGCAACCGCTTCTATGCATGATGTGATGGAGGCAACACTTATGCGTTATGGAGAGGAAGATATTGATGCAATCTGGGTGGCGTATGATGCCTATGCGCAGGGTTGTTATCAGGCACTGAAGGAATCGGGGAAAAACATTCCTCTTGTTTCCGTGGACATCTGCAACATGGACATCCAGTATATGCTTGAGACAGATTCCCAGTGGAAAGCGTGTGCCTGCACTGATTTCAAGGCAAACGGCGAGCAGGGAGTAAGGATTCTCGCATTGGAGTTAAATGGCGATTATGATGCAATCACGGCACCTGGCTCTGCGGATGCGACAAACTATATTGAAATGCCGGCAACGCTGATCACGCAGGATATTTTGACCGCTGATACAACGATTGAGAATATTTATGATGTAGCTCCGGACACTTATGGGAATGCGGCAAACTATGTGACAAGCGACTGGCTTAAAGAATGTATCGGGTATTAGTTCATGGAAGAATTTACATTGACAGCAGAAAAGATCCGCGTGGAGTTTCCGGGCGTGAAAGCCTTAGATGCGGTGGATTTTGCGATAAAGAGCGGAGAAATCTGTGCTTTGGCAGGAGCAAACGGGGCAGGCAAGTCAACGTTTATGAAGGTGCTCTCCGGTATCTATCGGTCATATGCAGGGGAAATCCGCTGCAATGGCAGGAATGTATCGCTTCGCAGTCCTGCGGATGCCGCAAGGCTCGGAATCCATATTGTATATCAGGAAGTAGATGAGGCGATTCTGCCGGATTTTACGGTTGCGGAAAACCTGTTGATGGAAGATTTGGCATTAGGGAAGAAAAAGTTATATCACAGAAAAAGTATTGTGGAAGATGCCGCAAAGATTCTTTCGGAACTTCATTTGGAACTTGCGCCAAAGCGTCTGGCAAGAGAACTGTCACTCTCTGAAAAACAGCTTTTATTGATTGCAAAAGCGGTTCATCAGGAGTGCAGACTGCTGATACTGGACGAACCGACAGCGGCTTTAAGCAGGGCAGAAACGGAGCGTCTGTTTCAGATGATACGCTTTTTGGCAGGGGAAAAAGGAAGCGCTGTGATCTTCATTTCTCACAGGATACCGGAAATCATAGAAACCTGTGGGAAATGTACCGTTATGCGTGACGGGCGAATAGCGGCGGAATTTGAGATTACGCCGGAAACAAAACAGGATGAGATTACCGGTGCAATGCTTGGACTTTCGTCCGGATATACAAATGACAGGAGCACAGAAGGCGGCTTTTCAAAGAAAACAGGGGAACCAACGGAGGGTTGTCCGTTTTTTGAGGTAAGTAATTTAAGTGACAGACGGAATAAGTTCCGTAACATTTCCTTTCATGTGGAAGCGGGAGAGGTTGTGGGTCTGGCTGGCCTTACCGGTGCGGGAAAGACAGAGATCTGCAAGGCGCTGTTTGGTGCGGGGAAAGTAGGAAGTGGTGAGATACGCATGGGTGGAACGCGGATTGCCATCAAAAATCCTGCAGATGCAGTTCGGAAAGGGATTGCATTGGTGCCGGAGCAGAGGCGCAGTGAAGGTATTTTCCCCACCATGGAAACAGCATTTAATCTCGGCGTGGCTGCGCTCCCTGCTTTTTGTCATTTTGGGTTCTGGCGGAAAAAGAAAATGGAGAAACACGTGAATGCATATATTCGGAAAATCGGAATCATATGCAGCAGCGGGAAGCAGGAAATCCGTTTCCTTTCCGGTGGGAACCAGCAAAAAGCGGTGATTGGCAAGTGGATGACAGCAAAAAGCAACTTGTATATTTTGGATGAACCCATGCAGGGAGTAGATATTGGGGCAAAACAGGAACTTTTTGCCTTGATAAGGGAGTTGGCAGGAGAGGGGCGGGCGGTTATCTACGCCTCCTCTGATGTATCGGAGCTGCTTGCGGTTACAGATCGGATTTATGTTTTGAACGGCGGGGTAGTTACCGGAGATTTTCAGACAAATGATGTGAATGAACAGGAATTGATGCATCGGATTTTGGAGGTTTCACAGGATGAATAAAAAATGGGGGAATAAAATAGGTTTGTTTTGTTTGAAACAGGCAACAGTTATTGTTACCCTGTTTGCAGTTTTGTTCTTTTCTGTTTATACAGGTGGTTCCTTTGTCTCGTATGGCAATGTGATAAATATCCTGCGTTCCATGTCGATTACGACAATCCTTGCAATAGCCCTTACAGTGACTCTTACCTGCGACGGATTTGATATGTCTGCCTGCACGCTGGCAAGCTGCTCAGGGTATGTATTTATGGCATGTTATTTATGGTATGGCTTACCATTATGGCTGTCCATTGTAATCTGTATTGTATTTACGATGGCTGCTTATCTGCTTACCATGTTTCTGATCCTTGTATGCAAGATACCGGATATGTTGGCAACCTGTGCCTTGATGTTTATTCATCAGGGAATCGGCCAATGGTTTACCGGCGGGGGAGGGATATCTGCAGGGATGAGCCTGCCGGACGGAACACTCCCCAAAAGAGTTACCTTTGAAGCGGTATTTGCAAAGATTGGGCAGACACCGTGGATTATTTTGATTATGCTTCTGTGCATTGTCACAGCACATATCTTTTTAGGGCATACAAAGTCGGGGGCATTTCTCTATGCCATAGGTTCCAATAAAAGGGCAGCAGAGTTATCCGGCATCCCAGTGGCAAAATACCGTTTTCTGGCGGGAATGGTCACAGCAGTTTTTATCGGAATCGGGGCAGTTGTGGTCTGTTCCAAAAATACAGCCGCACAGCTTGGCGGCTGCGATAATTATTTGATGACTGCGCTTGCGGCAGTATTTGTGGGACGGTCTGTGGGCGGAAAAGAAAAACCATTTATTTTAGGAACAGCGCTGGGGGCAGCGCTTATTGTCATATTGGAAAACGGGCTGATTTTATGTTCCGTTCCGTATTATGTTTTGCCGGCAGTCAAAGGCTTTGTCCTGGCGGCTGCGCTGGCCGCCGTCTACATAAAGAAGAAGGAGTAAGAACGCATATGGTAAGAAGGCGCAGTGAAAAATTTAGTTTGTCAGCACAGACGATTGACGAGGTGTCTGCAATCTGTGTTCAGACGCTTGGGGAGGCGCGCGCGAATAAAAAGGATATTGCGCGCATTCGTTTGTCTTTAGAGGAGATTCTTGGTGTTTGGCTTGGCTTTTTGGAGGATGCTCCTGTCTGCGTGGACTGCGGTCAGAAATTTGGCAGGGCGTTTATGAAAGTCAGTGTGGAAGGTTCCCGTATAGATGCCTGGGAAGAAGAGGGGACTCTTTTGTTCAGTAACCATCTGCTGGCACAGGCAGGGTTGTCGCTTGTTTACACTTATAAAAACGGGGGAAACTGCCTTTCCTGCAATCCCTCAAAAAAGTCTCATATGGGGCAGATGACACAGCTTTTAACAGCAGTTATTTTGGCTGTGTTTTTAGGTCTTATCACAAGGTTTTTACCACAGGAAGGACAGTCGGTAATCCTTGGAATAACACAGCCTTTATTCAATGTAATACTTGGTGGACTTAGGGCAGTTTCTTCACCGCTGGTATTTCTGGCGGTCTGCTGTGGGATTTTCAGTATTGGCGATCTGACGATGGTGGGTAAAATCGGCAGAAAATTGATTCTGCGAATGATTATTGAAACATTCATTCTGAGTATAGTCATGGCATTTGCCGGAAGTTTCCTATTTTCGGTTGTCACTGAGACGGGGAATGAAATTTCCGGGAATTTTTCAGAGGTTTATCAGATGGTGTTAGGGATTGTGCCTTCGGATATTGTGTCACCATTTCTGGAGGGGAACGCATTACAGATTGTTTTCTTAGGAATTTGTATGGGATCTGCCCTGCTTGTTTTGGGAGACAGGGTATCAGCCATTCAGAGTATTGCAATGCAGGCGAACGAGATCATGCAGTTTATGATGGGCGTGCTTGGAAAGATGGTACCGGTATTCGTGTTTCTCAGTATCTTTCATTTGCTGTTGTCTGACTTTGACAACGGATTTTTGAGTTTGTTAAAGGTATTTGCCATTGCGATACCCGGATGTGTTCTGTTGTCATTGCTTTATATCTTTGTGGGAGCAGTGCGGTTGTCGGTCAGTCCGGTTTTGTTATTAAAGAAATTGCTGCCCACTTATCTGATTGCACTTACAACCGCTTCTTCGGCTGCTGCACTTGCGACGAATCTGGAAACCTGCGAAAAACAGCTTGGTATCCCGAAAAAGGTGTCGGATTTTGCCATTCCATTAGGTCAGGTGATTTATAAGCCAGGCTTTGTGGTTGGTCTTTTTCCTGTCGTGCTTTGCATGGCGGAATATTATGGTGTGCCCATTACGCCGCAGTTGCTTGTTATGGGGATTTTGACAATCTGGCTTCTTGCTATGGCGACGCCGCCGATTCCTGGTGGGGCACTCTCCGTATTTATCATACTGTTTGCACAGCTTGGTATTCCCAGCGGTGCAATCGCTTTGGCGGTTGCAATCAATTCCGTTCTTGATTTCTTTATGACATCAACCGGTCTTGCCTGTCTGCAGGTTCAGGCAACGATTGCTGCCGAAAATGTAGGGATGCTGGATAAGGAAAGGCTTCGCCGTTCCCCGGAACTGTTGCAGTGATCCTGAAACCGTTGTGGAGATTGCCGGCAAAAAAGAAAAGGAGGATGAAATAATTGAAAACGAAAAGATTAATACTTCATTGTTTTCTATTACTGCTTTTGGGATGTCTGCTGTTTCTTGGCGGCTGTGCAGAAAAAAGCAAAGACGAAGAACCGATTACGGATATTCGCCAGTTGGACGGACACGCAATCGGTGTTAAGACGGGAAGCACTTTTGACCAGTATACCGATGAATTTATAAATGATGCGGAGAAAAAATACTATAACGAATATGCGGATATGGCTGTGGCAGTAAAACAGGGAAAAATCGCCGCCTTCCTCATGGATGAGCCAATGGCACGTATGCTGTGTGCGGAAACCGGGGGTGTTGCTTATCTGCCCGCGTATCTGACGCAGGACGGCTATGCGTTTGCATTTCCCAAGACAGATCAGGGAAAGCGTCTGCGGGATGAATTTAACGAGTTTCTTGCCAGATTGAAATCGGATGGTACGCTGGAGGAATTGGAGGAGATCTGGTTTGGCTCGGATGAGAGCCGGAAAGTGATTGAAGATTGGGAAAATCTGCCCGCCACGAACGGGACACTGGAATATGCTGCAAAGCTGGGAAGCGCCCCCTTCGCTTACGTCAAGGATAACGAGACGGTGGGGTACGATGTTGATATTGCCGTGCGCTTTTGCAAGGCATATGGTTACGGCCTGAACATAAATAATGTGGAGCTGACCTCTTTTCTTTCTGGTGTGGAATCCGGCAAATATGATATGGGAGCCGCAGGCTTTACCGTGACGGAAGAGAGAGCCGAGAAGGTGTACTTCTCCGAACCGGATTATGAAGGTGGCGTTGTGGCAGTGGTAGCGGGAAGTTACTCCGATATCCGTTTTCAGAGCCTGCAGGATTTCTCCGGCGTCAACGTAGGTCTGATGACAGGTTCCGTCTTGGATCAATTGCTGGGCGAGATGGTGCCGGACGTTCGGTTTCAGTATTACGATGATTTGCCTTCTCAGCTTTTGGCGCTTCAGTCGGGAACGCTGGATGCGGTGCTATCGGATATGCCGCTTGCGAAACTTGCCGTGGCAAAACAGCCGGATCTGGCGATTTTTCCGGAAACAGTCGCACCGGACAGCTACGGACTGGGTCTTCAAAAAAACAGTCCGCTTACAGAGCAGGTAAATGCTTTGATAAAACAGTATGAGGATGACGGAACCCTGCAGGAGCTTCAAGAAAAATGGATTGGGTCGGATGATAGCAAAAAAATTATCGACATAGGCGACTATGACGCACCCAACGGAACACTTCGGTATGTTCACGATTCCACATCGGAGCCGATGAGCTATGTAGGAGACAATGGTGAGTCCCTGGGGCTGGAAGTAGAGCTGGTTTCTATGATAGCGAAGGATCTTGGCATGGAGGTTGAAATCACACAGGGAGCTTTCAATGCGTTGATTTCCATGCTGGAGAGCGACCGGGCGGACATTGTCTCCGGCTCTATCAGCATCACGGAGGAACGGCGTGAGAGTATCGACCTGACAGAACCGCATTATATCGGCGGAACGGTACTTGTGGTGCGCGGCGAGGATATGGGGATAACCTCAGAACAGGAAGCGGTGGGATTTTTTGACGGTTTATCCGAAAGCTTTTCTAAGACATTTCTTCAGGAAGAACGGTGGAAAATGGTGCTTTCAGGTCTGGGTGTCACATTTGTCATTTCCGTGTTTTCCGCTTTGTTTGGTACCATACTGGGCTTTGGGTTGTGTCTGCTTCGTAGAAGTCGTTTCCGTATTGTCTCCGGAGTTGCGGCGGGATTGATTCGTCTGATTCAGGGCATTCCGGTACTGGTACTTTTGATGCTGTTGTTCTACGTGGCGTTTGCCAGGGTGCAGCTTAGTGGAATTATCGTGTCCATTGTGGCTTTTTCGATTAATTTTGCGGTATATGTATCTGAGATGATACGTACGGGGATAAATGCCGTGGATGTGGGGCAATGGGAGGCTGCTTCGGCCATCGGTTTTGGGCGTGTGAAAACCTTTACCAAAATCATTGCGCCACAGGCAGTACGGCATATCCTTCCGGTCTATAAAGGGGAGTTTATTTCCATGGTCAAGATGACCTCTGTTGTGGGGTATATTGCGGTGCAGGATCTGACGAAAGCAACGGATTTGATCCGCAGCCGGACATTTGAAGCGTTCTTCCCTTTGATTGCGTCAGCGCTTATTTACTTCTGGCTGGCATGGGTGATGACATTGCTGCTGGGGGCGGTGCAAAAGAAAACAGATCCTAAGCTTCGCCGTCGGGAATTAAAGGGGATCATACCCACAACCGAAAGTGTTTCCGGCTGTGAGAATAAGACAGCTACTGGCCGGGAATTGAATCGTGAGCCAGAGGAAACCCGGGGAAATGACCCCATTATTAGCATTTCCCACTTGATAAAAGCCTATCCGAACGTGACACCCCTAAAGGATGTCAGTGCGGAGATTTTAAGGGGTGAGGTCATATCCGTCATTGGGCCATCCGGCACAGGAAAAAGCACGTTGCTCCGCTGTCTGAACCGGCTGGAAACCCCTACCGGAGGAAGTGTTTCGGTGTTCGGAGAGGAGATGACGACAGCGAAAGCCGCGAAGCTTGGCATGGTGCGCAGCCGGATGGGAATGGTGTTTCAGAGTTTCAACCTGTTTTCCCATCTGACAGTTATAGAGAATATCATGCTGGGGCCTGTGGAACTGCGAGGATGTCCGAAACAGGAAGCATATGAGAGGGGAATGGAATTACTTCGGAAGGTGGGACTGGCGGGGAAAGCATTGAACTATCCCGATGAACTGTCGGGCGGACAGCAACAGCGTGTTGCCATTGCCCGGACATTAGGAATGCAGCCGGAGATTGTGCTTTTTGATGAACCGACATCAGCGCTTGATCCGACGATGGTGGGAGAAGTTCTCAGTGTAATGAAGCAGCTTGCGTCGGAAGGTCTGACGATGATGATCGTCACGCATGAAATGCAGTTTGCCCGTGATGTCTCTACCCGTATTTTTTACATGGATGAGGGATTGATCTACGAAGAAGGAGTGCCGGATGAGATTTTTGACCATCCGAAGCGGGATAAAACCCGTGCTTTTGTGCAAAGGCTAAAAACACTTACTCTTTCCGTAGAATCTTATGACTATGATTTTATCGGTATGTCGGAGAGCATCCGTCAGTTTGGAGAGAAGAACCTGTTGCAGAGACGGCGGGTGGATGGCTTACGTCGTGTATATGAAGAAATTCTTGCACAGAATATTATCCAGATGCAGGGTGTGGAATATCCGATTACGATTGCGGTAGAGTATTCGGAAAAAGAGGACAGTTTGGAAATGCGTTTTGTGTGGAGTGGAGAGAAGTATGATCCGATGGAGGAAGGAGATGAGCTTTCCATTATGTTAGTGAAAGCCGTTGTCCAGGGATCCGGCTATGACTATACGGACGGAGTAAACCGTCTTGTATTAAAGATTTGAACGAAAAAAACGGAGGTATGTGAAATGAATGTTGTTAAGACTTTGAAAGAGGATGAACTTCAGGTAAAGGTAATGGGGAGACTGGAAACAGTGACAGCGCCGATGCTGGAGGGAGAATTAAAAAATTCCCTGGAAGGCATTGCCACTCTGATTTTTGATTTTTCAGAGTTGGAGTATATTTCTTCTGCAGGTCTGCGAGTGCTGTTTTCTATGCAGAAGATTATGAACAAGCAGGGAAAAATGGTAATTCGGGGGGCAAATGAGGATGTGATGGAGGTCTTTGAAGTGACAGGTTCTGTTGATATATTGACGATAGAAGCGTGAGAAGAACGCAACAGCAGCGTTATTCTTACAAATCATTGGAAAGAGGAGTAAGTATGGTGTATCTGAGATTGCTGATTGCTGCCATCTGTCCGGTAATTGCTACAGTCTGTCTTTATCTGTTAGGCAGGAAAGCATTGTTTCCAGGGTCAAAGGAAAAGCACAGGCAGCTTTTATACGGATTCATATTTGGTCTGGTGGCGGTTTTTTGCTCGGAATTTGGTGTGCCTGTCTTTGGAGTCATTATCAATGTCCGGGATGCGGCCCCACTCTGTGCGGGACTCATTTTCGGTGCGCCCGCAGGTATCATAGCCGGTCTGATCGGTGGGCTTTGGCGGTGGTTTGCGGTTCTTTGGGGTGCCGGCACTTATACACGCCTTGCCTGTTCCGTGTCAACCGTTATTGCCGGAGTTTTAAGTGCGGTGCTTCGGAAATGGATGTTCGATGATAAAAAACCGTCCTGGTATTATGGCTTTGTGGTAGGACTCGTGATGGAAGTTTGGCATATGCTGATGATATTTTTCACAAACATGGGGGATGTGAAACAGGCGTTTACCTTTGTGAAAACCTGTTCTGCCCCTATGATATTGGCAAATGCATGTTCTGTTATGATTTCTCTCCTTGCAGTGTCACTTATGGGGAAAGAAAAACTTGTTTTGGAAAAGGAACATAAAAAATTGTCACAGTCATTTTCCAGATGGCTTTTCGTTGTGGTGCTGGCTGCGTTTGGTATTACAAGCATATTTACCTTTGTTTTACAGGACAGCTTTTCCATGAGTGATAACAAATCCCTTCTCAAATTAAATATTGAGGATGTCAAAGCGGATATTGAGGATGCTTCTGATGCAAATCTTTTGAAATTGACCCGCTCGGTTGCCGCTGACCTTAATGCGGCGGATGAAATAGACGATGCGCTTCTGTTTACGATCAGCGATAAGCCGGGAAATGATTTTTCAGAAATTAATGTGATTGATGAGAATGGGATTATCATCTGCACAACCAATCCGGCATACAAAGGGTTTGATATGTCCTCCGGCGGCCAGTCAGGAGATTTCCTTGTGCTGCTGGATGGGACGCAAGAATTTGTCCAAAGCTACCAGCCTGTTTCAAAGGATGACAGCACCTATATGAAATATGCGGGGGTATCCCTGGAAAACGGTGGATTTGTACAGGTTGGCTATGATGCAGAGAGGTTCCGGCAGGATATCGATGATCAGGTGAACGGCGCTACAAGGAATCGTCATGTGGGTGAAAGCGGATACATGATCATCAGCGCAGATGATTGGAACATTGTGAGCGATCCGCAGGGAAATGAAGGGCAAAACCTGTCTGCCTCGGGTCTCTGGATTGATACGAAAACCATGCGTGAAAACGAGAGGTATGCGCTTACTGTGCATGGAAAAGAGAGTTATATCATGTATGCCATAACGGAAGGTTACTATATTATCGCCGTGGAGCCTGTGGCAGAAGTTCTGTTTTCCCGCGACTTGTCCATTTATGTGACAGTATTCATGGAGATCATCGTGTTTGCCGTCCTGTTTTCCCTTGTGTACTTTCTGATAAAAATGCTTGTAGTTGAGAATATCCATAAAATCAATGGGACGCTTGCTGAGATTACCGGGGGAAACCTGAATGTATCGGTGGATGTCCGCACGAATGAGGAGTTTGTATCCCTGTCTGACGATATTAATGCAACGGTTGCAACATTAAAAGGATACATTGCGGAAGCGGCAGCCAGGATAGACAAGGAACTTGAGATTGCAAAAGTGATACAGTTCTCTACTTTGCCAAGCGTATTTCCGCCTTACCCGGAACAAAGCGATTTTGATATTTATGCTACGATGAATACGGCAAAAGAAGTAGGCGGCGATTTTTATGATTTTTATCTGTTAGACGAAAACCGTCTGGCTTTTCTGATCGCAGATGTTTCCGGTAAAGGCATTACGGCGGCTATGTTTATGATGAAAGCCAAGACGCTGATAAAAAGTTATGCCGAAAAGGAAAACGATGTGGCGGTAATTCTTACAAAGGCGAATGAGGCATTATGCGAGGGCAATGATGCAGAGATGTTTGTGACCTGCTTTATGGGAATTTTAAATCTTACGACCAGAAAACTTTCCTTTGCCAATGCAGGGCATAATGCTCCGGTAGTGCGCTGTGCTGGTGGAGAAGCACAGTTTCTTAAATTCCGGCCCAGCTTTGTATTGGGTGAGATGGAAAATATCCGTTACCGTGCCGGAGAACTGACATTAAATCCGGGAGATGAAATTTACCTCTATACGGATGGAGTAACGGAGGCAACCGATGAGAAATTGCAACTATACGGAAATGACAGGCTGTTAGCTGTGCTAAACAGTGCAGGAGACTTAAGCGCTCAGGAGATGTGTGACAGAGTGAAAGCGGATGTAGACCGCTTTGTAGGAGAGGCACCACAGTTTGATGATATTACAATGCTTCATTTGAAAATGCTGCCGAAACATATTATCACAGTACAGCCAACCATGGAAAGTATAGAGTCCGTTCTTGTCTTTGTGGAAAATACCTTGGCGGATTTATGCGTGCCGCCCAAGATTATGGTAAAGATGAATATTGTGGTGGACGAGATTTTTTCCAATATTGTCCGTTATAGCGGTGCAATGGAGGCAGCAGTGGAGTGCAGTGTCATGGGAGGACAGGTCAGGTTGGTATTTACCGATGACGGTCGTCCCTATGACCCGACAGAAAAACCGGACCCAGATACAGCAGCTCCTATAGACGAGCGGGATGCAGGGGGAATGGGCATCTATATCGTGAAAAAATTTATGGATCATGTGGAGTATGCCTGTCGCGATGAAAGAAATATCCTGACATTGACGAAGCGGTTTGAAACAGAGCAATAAAAGAAAGGAATGTGTGAAATGAAGAGAAAAAGTGGAAATTTGAAAAGAAATTTGGCGTTGGTGTTGATGTGTGCTCTTGTGGTTATAGCAGGAGGCTGTGGCAGTGAAAAGACTGTAAAAAATGAAAATCACACGGAAAACAGTGATTGGATGCAGGATGCAGAATATATTGTGTATTTTGGCTTAAATGATAAGTCCACTGGAGAACAGATTGTATCAAAAGAAGAAGCTACGGAGACAATAAAGAAAATCTTTGAAAAGCAGGGTGTGGGCTATACGGTTCTGGACGCTTTTGGGGCATATCTGGATGACGAGGGAAAAGTCGTGTCGAATGAGACGGTAGTTCTCGATATTCTGATGGTTTCAGAGGAAGAACTGGAAAGTGCTGTTACGGAGGCGGTGGATGAGCTTCATTTGGCTTCTGCCATGGTAACAAAATCAGATGTATCTTACAGGTTTTACACGACAGATTAGTTATTCTTGTTTGTGGAAGGAGATTGAGAGGCGTAAGTATGGAGAAATTATTTCATGTAAAAGAAGCGGGTTCTACCGTTAAGACGGAGGTTTTGGCTGGAGTCACAACATTTATGACCATGGCATATATCCTCATGGTAAATTCTGGAATGTTTGCAGAGCTTCCGGGAGTGTCCTACAATGCGATCTATATTGCAACTGCAATTTCTGCATGTATCGGGACGGTGCTGATCGGACTTTTGGCAAATCTGCCATTGGCACAGGCGTCTGCCATGGGTTCCAATGCCTTTTTCGTCTATACCGTGTGTTTAGGTTTTGGAGTAAGCTACGCCAATGCCTTAGTATTGATTTTACTTGATGGTATCACGTTCATTCTGCTGACGGTTACAGGACTGCGTAAAAAAATATTCGAGGCAATTCCAACATCGGTAAGGGTGGCGATTCCGGCAGGAATCGGTCTGTTTATCGCTTTTATTGGATTGAAGGATTCTGGACTTGTGGTGGCGGATTCTGCCACTTATGTAAATCTTGCTTCGTTCAATCTTCTTTCTGGAAATGTGTCGTGGGGAGACATTATGCCGCTGCTTGTCACACTCTCTGCGTTAATCGTGATTGCTGTTTTAACATGTAGAGGAATAAAGGGAGCTGTGCTGTGGGGAATACTGGGAGGGACGCTATTATATTATCTTTTGGGATTTACTGTCTCTGATTTTTATGCGGGTTTCGCAGATTCCTTAAATTTAAATCCGTTTACGGCATTTTATGATTTTGGAACACAGGCATTCGGCAGGGTTTTTACAGAAGGCTTTGATTTTTCGGCTTATCTGGCGAATCATAGTAGTATGGAGCTCATCGTGCTTATTGCCACATCCGCACTGGCGTTTTGTCTGGTGGATATGTTTGATACGATTGGCACGTTGTATGGTGCATGTGCAAGGGGAAATCTTTTGACGGACGAGGGGGAAGTCCCAAATATGGATAAAGCAATGCTTGCGGATGCGATAGCGACCACATGCGGGGCAGTCTGTGGAACATCCACGGTAAGCTCTTATGTGGAGGCTTCTGCAGGGATTGCGGAAGGCGGGAAAACGGGTTTATCCGCGATGGTAACAGGGGCATTATTCTTCATTAGTCTGTTTTTAAGTCCGATTGCCTCGCTTGTACCGGGTTGTGCGACAGCGGCAGCACTGATCTATGTGGGGATTATGATGATGAATTGTGCCAGAAAAATAGACTGGTTGAAAACAGAGGAGGCAGTACCGGCATTTTTGACATTAGCGATGATGCCTATGACCTACAATATTTCTTACGGTATTGCCTTCGGAGTAATTTCTTATGTCTTTATCAGTGTATTTACTGGAAAGGCACGAAAAATAAAAGCAGGAACATGGGTGATAGCGGTGTTGTTTGCTGTAATGTTCTTTGTGACACATTGAGGAGGAAAAGGATGAAATTTTCTTTTTTTAAGACTAAACAGAGTTGTTTTCTGTCTCTTGTGCTTGCGGCTGTGGTACTTACAAGTGGCTGTGGTATCTCAAAGGGAAAAACAGAAGCGAAAGATATTATCATTTTGTATACCAATGATGTGCATTGTGCTGTGGATAATGAAATTGGTTACGCCGGTCTTGCGGCTTATAAGACATGGTGCGGGAAAAAGACACCGTATGTCACACTGGTGGATTGTGGGGACGCCTTGCAGGGGGATGTGATTGGAACAATCTCACAGGGGGAATATCCGGTAGAGATTATGAACCGTGTGGGATATGATTTTGCAGTGCTTGGCAACCATGAGTTTGACTATGGCATGGAACGGCTTTCTGAATTGCTGAAACAAAGCAAAACAAAGTATCTTGGCTGCAATATCCGCTATACCGGGAGTGATAAGACGTTTCTTTCCCAGCTTGCGGCTTATGAGGTTGCCGCCTACGGAGATGTTAAGGTGGGATTTATCGGAGTGTCAACTCCAGAGAGCATCTCCAAATCTGTTCCATCGTTTTTCTGCGATGAAACTGGAAACTATGTATATGATTTTTATGGGGAGAGTGGAGAGGAATTGTACCAATGTGTGCAGGAAAATGTGGATGCCTGCTTAGAGGACGGGGCGGATTATGTGGTGGTTTTGGCGCATCTGGGAACAGATGAGGCTTCTTCGCCTTTTACATCAACGGATTTGATTGCAAATACGAATGGTATCGATGTGCTGTTAGATGGACATTCCCATAGCGTGATTTCCTGTGATGTGGTAAAGAATGTGGATGGTGGAAATGTACTTTTATCTTCTACGGGCACGGGCCTTGCTAATATAGGATGCCTTACCATTACTGCAGACGGAAATATGCAGACAGGACTGATCGGGGATTATCCGGAGA
>JAUNIU010000240.1 GCA_030523265.1 Eubacteriales bacterium
GGATCACACTTAAAATATCATACCCCGAAAGCAACAGTAGATCTTTTGCCACAAACTGAATAAGCAGTATTCCGATTCCAACATACCAATAATAGGGACAGAAATAGCATCCCCTGATTTTCCCACAGGTAATTATGTCCAACAAATGGGACAGAATATACACCACATATCCCACTGCCAGATAAATTACCAGCGGATGCGCAAGAATACTATCCAGTATCCGTCCTTCCACCAGAGCGTAACAGGCTCTGGTACCGCCACACCCCGGACAATACAACCCCACCGTGGAATGTAATACACAGGGCGGTAATACGCTGCGCAAATCCACACGGAGAACCATCAGCACGATTCCTGCTATACTGCCTAATATACCCAATAACATTCCGATATAAAAGATATCCCTGGATACTTTTGCAATATTCGGAATGCCATATTTGTTCTCTGTACCCATGCCTTCCTCCCGTTTATTGTAAGCTGACTATTTTTTCCCAATCAGACGCTGATAGATACGCTGTCTGGCTCTATCATCCCGGTGATAAAACAGCTTCTCCATCTTTTTGCGGTATCTTCTCTTTGGTTTTCCCTGTCGCCGAATCATCCGCCGCAGACATCTGGCGGCATCTTGTGCCCGGTCTGCATAGGCTCCGATCCCTCCCCGAAATGGCAGGACACATTGGCGATAATCACTCATCCCGGAACGAAACTCATCATAATCTGCCAAAAAATACAGAATGGATCTTCCTAAATAAGCAAAATCAAACACATAGCTGGAAAAATCGGTGATAAAAATTGCGTATTCTTCCTCTTTGACCGAATCGGATGCCATACGCACCACCTCGCCATCCACAGCATACAGATGCGCATACCGCATAAGTATCGGATGAAGCTTAAAATCCAGTGTATATCCATGCCGTTTCATATAAGCGATCAGTTTTGTATCCTGTAAAAACCTGGATGTCTCCTGATAAAATCTGGATTGTACAAACAGATCCTCTCTGGTGATCCATGTGTGATTCTCCATACCCACCAGATATTTTCGCCAGGACGGGGCGTACAAGATCCGCTTCGCAGGCTTCGCCCGATGATCGATAAAATCATAACGCGGCATACAGGCCGCCAATTCCTGTTTCCTGGTGAAACAGTGGGTAGTCAGATCCTGTTCCCGCTCCACTGGGGAGGAGATCACCTTCAAGTCCACCTGTAATCGATCCAGAGAATATTTCCATGGAATAAAGGCATGATACACACCATGTTGTAAATAAGTAATCAAAGGCATCGTCGCCACATCCATCACACAGGAATGTTCAAAATCTGTAAAAGGCAGATAATTGTTCTTCTCGATATAAGCCGTAATCACCTGCTCCGCCACACAATACAACAGCTTATGCTGCTCACTGCCAAAAGCAACCACATAGGGAAGCTGTTCCGGCGTAAATAATTCCCGACAAGTCTCCAGATCATTATTTAATATATAGTATTTTTCCACCCCGTCCTGCTGTCCAAAATCATGGACAAATTGCAGATATCCATTGTCTTTATAGACACCTTTGCAATCATAATATAACCAGATGCGCTTCTGCTCCTGACGCTTTTCCTGGATCCGTCTGCGGAACGCACACATCTCCATATGGTCTGTTTCCAGTTGTTTCTCCATCGCAGACTGATACTCCCGGGCCTGCTGTGCAGTTGCTTTTTCAATCAAGAATGTATTGCGGTCAAAACGGTATACCTTATTACGGTCATAATAGCGGTAACGTTTGAACGAATTGTCAAATACCACTTCCGGCATAAAGTAATAATAGGTATCAAATAGCTGGTCCCTGACCTTCACATAGAAATGAAACTTCTTGATTTTTTTGGTAGGAATCGTCAAAACAAAGGTATAGAAGTGATTGGTTTCCTCTTTGCACTTATAATAATTCCAGGAAGAATCCTTTAATGGCACTTCGATCAAATGATCATGATCTCCATTTTGTTCCATCCATAAAGTCGGCGCTTCGCAAAAATTAAATACTGGAGATTTAATAAACGCCACAAACAGAAGCTTATTTCCCGCCGGCTTAAATTTCGTCAAAACCACCTCAAACTTCTGTGCCTTGTAGATGCTTCTGCCATCCCGCCGGATCTGCACCTGCTCCGGTGTCACCACCACTTCCGTCGATTTCCCGGTCTGCAAGCCCAGCAGATAATAGCGGTGAAAACTATCGAGCCCTGGCTGCTCTAGCAGGAGCTGATCTGATATATATCCCAACAGGGCGTGCATCTTTGCCTTGACCTGTCTCTGCCTGCCGGACGTATAGTGATAAGGCCACAATACACCGTTTTGCAATTTCCAGGTATAATCCAGCAAAAACACCTTTTGTACACTACGCGGCGTCTCTTCCCCTTGGGAAAACATGGTTTGCCAGAAAAACAGATTCTCCTCAAAACAATAAAAAGGGTACATCTCTGTACGCAACTGCACCGCATCTGTAGACGCATCCACAGGATGGATACAATACGTGTGCCCGGATGGAATATTTTGTCTGGCTAACCCAATAAATTCCTGCTGTTCCTGCTCGGATAAATACGCCACCGGCATCACAATATGACTGTCCTGTTGCTGTTTATTCATTTCGTATCCCTTCCTCTCTTACAATAGCCAGATTCCCATGCCGATACACCCGCTGACGATCCCTATGACCGCACCTGCTAATACATCCCCTGGAAAATGCACTCCCATCACCACACGCAATACCGCCAGAACCATTCCCAGTAATAGCAATCCCACACCCGCCACCGGCAGGATAAAACATATCACCGTGGCGATAACAAAGATGGAAAAAACATGACGGCTCGGAAAAGACTTTGCCTGTGTGTCTTTGGGCAGCAGTGGTTCAAAACCGTATATCTCATATGGTCTTTTCGCACCATATCTTGCACGGAAAATACTGACGCACACAAAGGAAACTGCCGGTGTAACCACGAACGGTATGACACGCAGATCCCGCTGCCAAACCAGCCAAATCATCCCGGCGAAATATACAAAGGCGGTCAGGTAAGTAATACCCTTACCTGACCACTTGATCCAAGAAATTCCATATTTTTTCTCACGAATCCATCCCATGATCCGTAAATACTGCTCTTTTGTCATACTGATTCCTTTTCTGTATCTGTCTCAGCCATCTCCACGATATCCAGACACAATTCCTCTAACTGCTTTACATCAACCACATTCGGCGCATCTGTCAACAGACAGGAAGCATCTTTTACCTTTGGAAAAGCGATCACGTCGCGTATGCTGTCCTGTTTTGCCATCAGCATGATCAGACGGTCCAGACCATAGGCCAGTCCGGCATGTGGCGGTACTCCATACCGAAAGGCATCCAACAAAAAGCCAAACTGTTCGTTGGCATTTTCTTTGGTAAAACCTAACGCCTCAAACATGGTCTCCTG
>JAUNIU010000241.1 GCA_030523265.1 Eubacteriales bacterium
AGGATTAGTATCTTGAGTTTATAGCAGCATGTGCAATATTTCCACATCACCATTTGTGATGTGGACTTTTCATACCAGTTTTTGTAAAATGACAAAGGGGATCGCATATCGTGATTCCCTTTATTGTTTTATAAGATATTTGCATTTTCTATTTCCTCTATGCTATAATAGCTACCGAATCGAAAATAGGTTCGATTATAGATCGGAACTATTGGAAACAAAATAGAAATGAGGTATTGGAAGTGGCGGAATATACGGGAAAAGAAATAGTTATCTTAGAGGGGCTGGAGGCTGTGCGTATGCGTCCGGGTATGTATATCGGCTCTACCGGGTCCCGCGGATTACATCATCTGATCTGGGAGATATTGGATAATGCCATCGATGAACACCTGGCAGGCTATTGCGATGAGATACATATTACCATGCAAAAGGATGGGGGTATCTGCATCGAAGATAATGGACGAGGAGTTCCGGTAGATCTGCATCCGACGCAAAAGATTCCCACGGTACGCGTGGTTTATACCGTACTTCATGCCGGAGGGAAATTTGGCAATGCCGCTTATAAAGTATCCGGTGGTTTGCACGGTGTTGGTTCCTCTGTGGTCAACGCGCTTTCGCGCAAGATGAGCGTAGAGGTCAAGAGGGATGGACTGATTTATCATGACGAATACGCCGATGGTGGTAAGCCGGTGAGCCCATTGGTCAAGGGGGAACTGGAAGTGATCGGTAAGTGCCGGAAAGCGGACACAGGTACAAAGGTTACTTTTTATCCGGACCCGGAGATTTTTGAATCCGTTATTTTCAAGCCGGACATAGTCAAGAAGAAATTAAAAGAGATTGCATATTTAAATAAAAACCTGAAGTTAGTTTATTATAACGAGGCGGACGAGGAAGAAAGAACATATCTGGAAGAACACGGTATTCAGAGCTTTGTCACCTATCTTAACCGGGAAGCGACCCCGATCCATGATACGCCTATCTATATCGAGGGGAAGAGTGGCGACATTGAGATCGAAGTGGCTTTTCAGTATACCACCAATTTCACAGAGCAGATCAATGCCTACTGTAACCGGATCAATGTGGCAGATGGCGGTACTTTAGTGACCGGATTTAAGACAGCATTAACCCGTGTGATGAATCAGTATGCCAGAGAACTTGGCGTCTTAAAGGACAAGGATGAAAATTTTGACGGTAAAGATATCCGTAACGGTATCATGGCGATTATTTCCATCAAACATCCCGATCCCCAGTTTGAGGGACAGACTAAGACGAAACTGGGTAATACGGATGCAAAAGTGGCAGTGGATGAAGTCTTTAGTGCCGAGGTACAGCATTACCTGGATAAAAACGTGGATATTCTCAAAAAGATTCTGGATAATTCCATGAAATCCTATAATGCCCGTAAGGCAAGTGATAAAGCCAGAAATGCGGCATTGAAACAGCTCAACGATATGGACACCAAGAGTAAGCTGGCCGCCTGTACCTCCAAAAAGCCGGAGGAATGTGAAATATATATCGTGGAGGGAGATTCTGCGGGGGGCACGGTAAAGACCGCCCGTAACCGAAAGACGCAGGCGGTTCTGCCATTGCGGGGTAAGATCTTAAATGTGGAGAAAGCCGCGTTGGAAAAAATATTGGTGAATAACGAGATCAAATCCATGATCACAGCCTTTGGCTGTGGGATAGGAGATGCGTTTGATCTGAGTAAACTCCGCTATGACAAGATCATTATTCTCACCGATGCCGATGTGGACGGGGCACATATCAGTACCTTGTTGTTGACCTTTTTCTATCGGTTTATGCCGGAGCTGATCTATTCCGGCAAAGTATACCGGGGGTTGCCGCCACTGTATAAAGTGGATTATGAAAAGACAGCGGGTGCCAAACCGACCGCGGACGATCTGGCGGTGGAAGTCGCAGGCAGTAAGGCGAAGAAAAAAGGCAAAAAGAAGTATTCCCGTTATGTCTTTAACGATTTTGAATTAGAGAAATTCCGCAAGATCAAAGGAAATAAGATTTTAAGCATACAACGCTATAAAGGTCTGGGAGAGATGGATGCAGAACAACTGTGGGAGACTACCTTAGATCCGGATAGCCGTATTCTGGCTCAGGTCAGTATCAGTGATACTGTGGAAGCGGATGATATCACCACGACTCTGATGAGTAGTAATGTGCCGCCGCGCCGTGAATTTATCATGGAGGAAGCCAGGTATGCAACCGTTGATATATAGATTGCTGTGGGATATATCAATGGTTTGGAGAGAGATAAGATCTGGAGGATAGAGAATGAGTACACAGAATGATTCGATAATACAATTAGATTTTACCGAGGAAATGCGCAATTCTTATCGTGATTACGCGGTGAGTGTTATTATTTCCCGCGCATTGCCGGATGTGCGGGATGGATTAAAACCGGTACAGCGCCGAATTTTGTATGCAATGACAGAATTAGGCCTGGATCCGGACAAGCCACATCGTAAAAGTGCCCGTATCGTCGGTGATACCATGGGTAAATATCATCCTCATGGGGATAGTTCCATCTACGATGCATTGGTACACATGACCGAAGATTTCTCCCTGTCGATACCATTGGTGGACGGACATGGTAACTTTGGCTCTATTGATGGAGACAGCGCGGCTGCAATGCGTTATACAGAGGCAAGATTATCCAAGGGTGCGATGACCCTGCTCGATAATCTGGACAAAAATCTGGTGCCTTTTGGGCCTAACTTTGATGAGAGCGAGAAGGAGCCACTGGTATTGCCGGCAACCATACCAAATCTGCTGATTAATGGTACTACAGGAATCGCCGTGGGAATGGCGACGAATATGCCGCCGCATAATCCGGGAGAAGTCATCGACGGTGTGATCGCATATATGAAGCGTCCGGAGATCACCACCAGTGGATTGATGAAATACATCAAAGGTCCTGATTTCCCGACAGGTGCCATTATTACCAATGCAGATGATATCCAGCAGATCTATGAGACTGGCGAAGGCAGGCTGCGTGTGCGCGCCAGAACAGAGATCGAAAAGAGTGATTATGGCAGACAAAATATTGTAATTACCGAGATTCCATATACCGTATCCGGCAATAAATCAAAATTATTGGAAAATCTGGTTGCCCTGGCAAGAGATAAGGTCTTTGAGGAGATTTATGATGTCCGGGATGAGTCTTCCAAAGAAGGTATCCGGGTTGTGGTGGAAGTGAAAAAGGACCGTGATGTCCAGAATCTGCTAAATGGATTATATAAGAAAACCGCCATGGAGGACACCTATAGCGTCAATATGCTGGCGGTTAAGGATAAACAGCCCATCACATTTTCTCTGAAGCATCTGATCCAGGAATTTGTCACTTTCCAGGAGGAGCTTTACACAAAAGAATATACCAATCTTTTAGAAAAGGCACATGCCAGACAGGAGATCG
>JAUNIU010000242.1 GCA_030523265.1 Eubacteriales bacterium
CATTGTGTTGATGGTAGTTCCATTAATCGCAGTGCTTACCGCCTTTTTTCAGAAGAGAATGCTCTTATGGAATCGGAAGATCCGGGAGGTCAATTCCCGGATTACCGGAGCTTATAATGAAGGAATTACCGGCGTTGAGACGAGCAAGACGCTGGGAATGGAAGCGTTGAACGACCGGTCATTCCGGAATATTACGAGCCGGATGCAGAGAAGCTCGATGACACTCGCGAAGCTGACTGCAATTTATATGCCGCTCATTTTATTCTGCAGTTCTGTCGTAACGGCATTTGTTCTGGCAAGAGGCGGATATCTCGTTCAGAATCAGCTGATCGCACTTGGAACATTGTCTGTATTTTTATCTTATGCCGTTGGCATTTTTGAACCGATCCAACAGCTTGCCAGGCTGATGTCCGATCTGATATCCTGTCAGGCAAATATCGAACGGGTTGTACATCTGCTGGAGCAGGAACCGAATATCGTTGACAGACCGGAAGTCATTGAGCAGTATGGGGATGCGGTTCACCCGAAGAAAGAAAACTGGGAAAAGATAAAAGGGGAGATTGAATTCCGAGATGTTACCTTTTGTTATCCGGATGGGAAGGAATATGTATTAGAGCATTTTAATCTGAAGATTCCTGCAGGAACGAATGTTGCGATTGTCGGGGAAACCGGTGCAGGCAAATCAACGATTGTGAATCTGGCAGGAAGATTTTTTGAACCGACGAAAGGGCAGATATTGATCGATGGAAAGGATTACAGAGAACGTTCACAGTTATGGCTGCACAGTCAGATCGGTTATGTCCTCCAAAATCCGCATTTATTTTCCGGCACGATCAGAGAAAATATCCGATATGGAAGGCTTTCGGCAACGGATCAGGAGATTGAAGAGGCGGCTCACAGCGTATCTGCGGATGAGGTGATCCGGAAACTGGAATCCGGCTATGATACAAATGTCGGAGAAGGCGGCAACCGGCTGTCTACCGGAGAAAAGCAGCTGATCTCTTTTGCGCGGGCAATTCTTGCAAAACCTGCAATCTTTGTTTTGGATGAGGCAACGTCTTCGATCGATACGTGGACGGAGCAGCTGATTCAAAAAGCGACAGAACGGTTGTTAAAAGGGCATACATCGTTTGTCATCGCACATCGATTGTCAACGATCAGAAATGCGGATCTTATTCTGGTCATGAAAGATGGAAGAATTATCGAGCAGGGAAATCATAAAGCGCTGATTCGCAAAAAGGGATATTACTATGAATTATATTCAAAACAGTTTGAAGAAGAACGAATGATGGAAGTATTGGGGTAAAGAAAGATGAGAAAACGGATAAAAGAACAATTGATGCAGGCTGTAGAGACTGATTATAAGAAGTTTAATGAAAAAATCATTCCCGGTGTACAAAATGTGCTGGGAATCCGGATGCCGAAACTCAGAGAAATCGCCAAAAAGGCAGCGAAAACAGATGCAGAAGAATATTTATGGCAGCTGGAAATGGCATTAAGGAATGGAGAACAGCTATATCATGAGGAAATGCTGCTGTATGGTCTGGTGATCGGATATGCAAAGTTTGACAACGGGCAGCGGAAGGATTGGCTCGACCGTTTTATCCCTCATATTGATAATTGGGCAGTTTGTGACAGCTGCTGTATGACATATAAATGGATGAAAAAGAATCCGGAATATTGGTGGGGATATCTCCTGCAGCAGATCGAAGTGGAGACAGAATATTCGATTCGCTTTGCGGTTGTCTGCATGCTGGATCATTTCGTGAATGATATTTATATAGAAGAAATACTAAAATGGTGTGATGCGATCGACTATGAGGCATATTATGTGAAAATGGCGGTGGCATGGGCGGTATCCGTATGCTATGTGAAGTATCCGGAGCGGACGGATCGATTTTTAAGGGATAATCAGATGGATGACGAGACACAGAATAAAGCGATTCAGAAGATCTGTGACTCTTATCGCGTGACAAAAGAACAAAAGCAGAGGGTCAGAGGGTATAAAAGAAAATAAATTCAAAAAGTTTTATAAAATTTGAAAATACATTCTTGACATTGTTTGACAATTGCGGTAGAATATTATTCTGTATCATAATGGCTTATTACGCCTAGAGATATATGTAATACGATAACAATATTTCATTTGCAAGGGGTGAAAACGTCGATGGAAAAGAATAGAATTCGTCCAATCCAATCAGGGACAAAGAAAAGGATTAGTTACGCAAGACAGAATGATGTCTTAGAAGTACCTAATCTTATTGAGATTCAGAAAGATTCTTACCAGTGGTTTTTAGACGAAGGGTTAAAAGAAGTTTTTGAAGATATTTCTCCGATTGCGGACTATAATGGACAGTTAAGTCTTGAATTTGTTGACTTTATTTTATGTAGAGAAGATAAAAAATATTCAATCGAAGAATGTAAAGAAAGAGATGCAACATATGCAGCTCCTTTGAAGGTGAGAGTAAGATTATATAATAAGGATGAAGATGAATTTAAGCAGCACGATATTTTTATGGGTGATCTGCCTCTTATGACAGAGACGGGTACTTTCATTATTAATGGTGCGGAACGTGTCATTGTCAGTCAGTTGGTACGTTCTCCGGGTATTTATTATGTAATTGGACATGATAAGATCGGAAAAGAATTATATTCCGCTACCGTAATTCCAAATCGTGGTGCATGGTTAGAATATGAGACGGACTCGAATGATGTATTCTATGTGCGTGTTGACCGTACAAGAAAGGTTCCGATCACTGTGCTGATTCGTGCATTGGGAATCGGTACCAATGCTGAGATCAAGGAATTATTTGGCGAAGAGCCGAAGATCCTGGCAAGTATTGAGAAGGATCCGTCTGATAACTATCAGGATGGTCTGTTAGAATTATATAAGAAGATCAGACCGGGTGAACCGTTATCTGTGGACAGTGCGGAGAGCCTGATCAACAGTATGTTTTTTGATCCAAGACGTTATGATCTGGCGAAAGTCGGACGTTATAAATTCAATAAAAAATTAGCCTTAAAAAATCGTATTGTAGATTCTGTATTAGCAGAAGATGTTGTAGATGAAAGTACAGGTGAGATCATTGCAGAAGCAGGTACAACCGTTACTGCTGAACTTGCATTACAGATCCAGAATGCCGCAATTCCATCTGTTACTGTTCAGACAGAAGAGAGAAATGTCAAGATCTTATCCAACATGACGGTTGATCTGGCTGAATATGTAGACTTTAACCCGGAAGAACTTGGAATTCATGAGAATGTTTATTACCCAGCACTTGCAGAATTATTAGAAGAATATAAAGGTGAGGAATTAAAGACTGCGATCCGAAAGAATATTGCGGAGTTAATTCCAAAGCATATTACGAAAGAAGATATTTTAGCTTCTATTAACTACAATAT
>JAUNIU010000243.1 GCA_030523265.1 Eubacteriales bacterium
CGCTCTCTGGTGGAAGCCGCCAAGCGCGGTGTGGATGTGCGGATCATCACTCCGGCGATACCGGATAAAAAGATGGTAAAATTGCTGACCAATTATAATTATGGAACGTTGCTGTATGAGGGAGTGCGGATTTATGAATATACGCCGGGATTTATTCATGCAAAGCAGATTCTGACAGAGGATGCCGCCATCGTGGGAACCATCAATATGGATTACCGGAGTTTTTATCTGCATTTTGAAAATGGTGTGTGGATGTCCGGGGAACAGATTCAGCGGACGATCCGTGAAGATTTTCAGAAAACTTTTCAGGAAAGCAGGGAGATTACCTATGAGGAATGGCTGAACCGTCCAAGGCGGTGGAAGATCATTCAGCCATTGTTAAAATTGTTTTCTACGCTATTTTAGAGCAGGATCCAGATGGGGAGACCGTGTGTGGCACCAGCGGGCAGAAAGGAGTACCATGCTGTATACGAATATTTGTAAACATTGTCATAAAGAATTTCGATCCAAGATTCGGACATATTGTTGCAAAAATTGCCGGGAACAGGATGAAGAGCAGTTGGATGATATTGTGGAATATCTTCGTCTGTATCCCAATAGCAATGCATTACAGATATCAGAGGAATTGGGTATCCATCCATATGAGGTACTAAAATTTGTAGAGGAAGGGTGGCTGACACATTCCCGGGGAACGTTTAGTAAATTACCGGATTAGGATGGAGCGGAATGGAGGAAAGAGGGCAAAATGATTTATTATGTAGAAGGAAAATTGACTGCCAAAGGAGAGAAGAGTGTGGTGGTGGATCATCAGGGACTGGGACTGGAAATCCTGGTGCCAGGCAGTGTACTGGAGTCCATGCCGGGGGTAGGGTGTGACGTCAAGATCTATACGTTTTTCCATGTAAAAGAGGATGGGATGCAGTTATTTGGCTTTCTATCGGTGCGGGATAAAGAATTATTTCAACAATTGATCACCGTGAATGGCATCGGTCCCAAGGGAGGGCTGGCGATCATGGGGGCATTAAGCAGTGATGATATCCGAATGGCGATCCTGTCAGACGATGCCAAGACCATTGCCATGGCACCGGGCATCGGGCCTAAGACGGCGAAAAAGCTGATTTTAGAACTCAAGGACAAAATTGATATGGAATCCGCTTTGCAGGAGGCTTTGGATCAGGGAGAGCAGGAGAACTTCAGGGATGCCGGTATGACAGCAGGCCACAGTGCCATCGTAGCAGATGCTGTGGGGGCATTGACGGCATTAGGTTATTCTCCGACAGATGCCATGCGGGCAGTGCGGGCAGTGCCGATGACGGAGGATATGACGGTGGAGAAACTATTGAAACTCAGTTTAAGGAATATGTAATTCTTTGGAGGAAAGAGGGAAAATATGGCAAAGCGCAGCATTACCACAGAATTTACCGAGGAAGATGCCGGGATTGAGACCAGTCTGCGGCCGCAATTACTCGGTGATTATGTAGGCCAGGAAAAGGTAAAGAATAATCTGAAGGTTTACATCGAAGCCGCCAAGCAGAGAGGAGATTCTCTGGATCATGTGTTACTCTATGGGCCGCCGGGTTTGGGAAAGACCACACTGGCTGGTATCATAGCCAATGAGATGGGGACGAATTTTAAGGTAACGGCAGGCCCGGCGATCGAAAAGCCGGGAGACATGGCAGCGATCCTGAATAATCTACAGGATGGAGATGTCCTGTTTGTAGATGAGATCCATCGTCTGAACCGTCAGGTGGAAGAGGTGTTGTATCCGGCGATGGAGGATTTTGTGATTGATATTGTGATTGGGAAAGGCGCATCTGCCCGTTCGGTTCGGCTGGATCTGCCTAAATTCACTCTGATTGGTGCCACCACCAGAGCCGGAATGTTATCCGCACCTTTAAGAGACCGTTTTGGTGTGGTCAATCGTCTGGCATTTTACAACACAAAGGAATTGCGGCAGATCATTATGCATTCTGCTGCTGTGCTGGAAGTGGAGATCGATGAGGATGGTGCCATGGAATTGGCGAGACGATCCCGTGGCACACCCCGTCTGGCAAACCGTCTGCTAAAGCGTGTCCGAGATTTCGCCCAGATAAAATATGACGGGCGAATCACCAAGGAAGTGACAGATTTTGCATTGGATTTGTTGGAAGTGGATAAATTAGGATTGGACCAGACCGACCGCCAGATCATCCTGACGATGATACATAATTTTGGAGGAGGTCCGGTGGGATTGGATAATCTGGCAGTATCCATCGGGGAGGATGCCGGAACATTAGAGGATGTTTATGAGCCCTATCTGGTGCAAAATGGTTTGATCGTCCGTACACCCCGTGGACGTATGGTGTCGGAGGAGGGATATCGTCATTTTGGACTGGTCCGGGAAGAAACAGTGGAATCATGAGATAGAATGGAGGTTGGTCGTATGAAATTTACAAAGATGCATGGTTGTGGCAATGATTATGTGTATGTGAACTGTCTGCAGGAGCAGGTGAAACATCCGGAGCAGGTGGCTGTCTATGTCAGTGACCGTCATTTCGGGATCGGCTCGGATGGATTGATCCTGATCCAGCCGTCGGAAGTGGCAGATTTCCGTATGGCAATGTATAACGCAGATGGTTCTGAGGGACAGATGTGTGGCAATGGGATCCGCTGTGTGGCAAAATATGTATATGATTATGGACTGACGGATAAGACCAGTATAGCCATCGAGACACTGGCGGGGATAAAGTATCTGGACTTGACGGTAAACGATGGTAAGGTGGAAATGGTAAAGGTCAATATGGGGGCACCCATCCTGAAGCCGGGGGATATTCCGGTGACATTAGGGAAAGAGATATGTATCGCAGAGAAGTTGACGGTAGATGGCAAAGAGTATGAGATCACCGCAGTGTCCATGGGAAACCCGCATGCGGTTACCTTCGTGGAGGACACGGCGTCTTTGCCATTGGAGCAGATCGGTCCGGGATTTGAACATCACACGGTATTTCCTGAGCGGATCAATACAGAATTTGTACAGATCATCAATCGTAAAGAGGTCAACATGCGAGTGTGGGAGCGTGGTTCCGGGGAAACACTGGCATGTGGAACCGGTACCTGTGCCACTGTGGTAGCATGCGTATTGAACGGATTGACGGAGGAGGAGATCACGGTGCATCTCATTGGCGGCGATCTGGTCGTAAAATACGACAGAGAGAATGATACAGTATGGATGACGGGACCTGCCACCGTGGTATTTGATGGGGAAATCGATCTTCCTGCATGGGAGGAGAAAGAGATCTAAATGGAGCCTTGCGTTTCGGCATTTTGTATTAACTGGTGTGAAAAGTCCACATCACAAACTGTGATGTGGAAATATTGCATAA
>JAUNIU010000244.1 GCA_030523265.1 Eubacteriales bacterium
TGATATTACAACAGTAAGATTTAAGTGTCAAGTATAATAAATTGGAATTATAATTTACTCGCCCTAAAAATTGCGCCTGTGCTATGACGAACCTCGTCACAGCAATGATGCTGGGCGGATTCGAACCACCAACTTCAGTTTTGCAAACCTATGCCTTACCAACGGCCACAGCATCTTAAATTCCTGTACAAAAAACAGCAACCATTATTTCGTTTTTCCGAATAAATACGCCGCCCACAAAAAATTATATTCTTGTAAACTTATTCCGATAAACGCAATCTTCTCTACTTCTTTTGGCTCTCATAAGCTTCCATGGCTTCCGCAATCTCCTGCTCACAACTGCGCATCGCAAGAATAGTATTATGGAGCAGATCATTTAACTCTACCTCCATGAGTTTTGCACCGCGCTCTATCACCTCCCGCGAGCATCCCGCCGCAAAGCCTTTGCTCTTATATTTCTTTTTGAGCGATTTTAATTCCATATCCTGTACACTTTTTGACGGACGCATCAAAGCGGCAGCACCGATTAAACCTGTCAACTCATCCACCGCATACAATACCTTTTCCATCGCATGCTCTGGTTTGATATCCACCGTCAATGCATAACCGTGACTGCATACTGCGTGAATAATATCTTCTCCGACCCCCGCCTCACGCAGCAATTCCGGTGCTTTGATACAATGCTCCTGTGGATACTCCTCAAAGTCCAGATCGTGTAACAAACCCACAATCCCCCAATATTGTGCATCCTCTCCATAGCCGAGTTCTTTCGCATACCATTTCATGACACCTTCCACGGTCAACGCATGTTGAATATGAAAAGAATCCTTATTATATTTCTGCAATAACGCAAACGCATCTTCTCTGGAAATGTGTTCCTTCATCATTCATCGCCCCCATCTTCTTTTATTGCAGTATAGCTGCCACTCTCTGACATGCCATTCGCCGCTCTGGCATCAGCCGTCAGATCTTTGATCACTTCCGATGCTATGATCAGACCCACCACCGATGGCACAAAAGCCACCGATCCCGGTGTGACTTTTCGCCTGGTCACCACACCTGCTGATTCTGTCTCCTCGTCTCCCCCTGGCGAAAGCGGCTTCTCCTTGGAGTAAACCACTTTCAAGTGTTTCACGCCCCGTTTCTTTAATTCTTTCCGCATGACTTTTGCCAATGGACACACCGAAGTCTCATAAATATCCGCCACTTGAAACTCTGCGGGATTTAATTTATTTCCTGCCCCCATACTGCTGATGATGGGGATGTCCATTTCCTGTGCCTGCACCACCAACTGGAGCTTGCCTGTCACCGTATCAATGGCATCCACTACATAATCATATGATGCAAAGTCAAATTCCTCCCGGGTCTCCGGCAAATAGAAGCAATCATGCACCTCCACCCGACAATCTGGATTGATGGATAAGATGCGTTCCCGCATGACTGCCGTTTTATTCCTGCCCACGGTATCCCGCGTGGCAATTATCTGGCGATTGAGATTGGATAGACTCACCTGGTCGTGGTCGATCAGGTCAATGGCACCCACACCACTGCGCACCAAGGCTTCCACCACATAGCCGCCGACTCCACCGATCCCGAACACTGCCACATGGGAATGCGTAAGTTTCTCCATGGCTGCTTTGCCTAATAACAATTCTGTTCTCGAAAACTGCTCTTCCATATCCTATTACCTTACCTTCTAAACTATTACAGGAACCGGTTAAAACCCGGTTCCTGCATCGGATCTGCTCCGTTTGCCAAACAAACGATTCATCCCAAAAATATTAATCATGGAATAACGGAGTAGAAAGATAACGGTCTCCCGTATCCGGCAGTAATGCCACGATGGTCTTACCCTTATTCTCCGGTCTCTTCGCCAAAATGGATGCGGCATACAATGCTGCACCGGAGGAAATTCCCACCAGGACACCTTCTGCCTTACCAAACTGTCTGCCGGTCTTGAATGCATCCTCGTTTTCGATGGCAATCACTTCATCATAAATCTTGGTATTTAAGATGGATGGCACAAATCCTGCGCCAATTCCCTGGATCTTATGAGGACCAGGTGTTCCCTTAGAAAGAACCGGTGATGTGGCAGGCTCCACGGCTACCACCTTAATATCTGGATTTTGTCCTTTGAGATATTCGCCGATTCCTGTCACGGTTCCTCCGGTACCCACACCAGCCACAAAGATATCTACCTTACCATCGGTATCTGCCCAAATCTCCGGACCTGTAGTAGACTTATGCGCCGCCGGGTTCACTGGATTATCAAACTGGCTTGGAATAAACGCATCCGGCAATTCTGCCGCCAGCTCCTCTGCCTTGGCAATAGCGCCCTTCATACCTTTGGCACCCTCTGTCAATACCACTTCTGCGCCATATGCTTTTAACAGATTCCGGCGCTCCACACTCATGGTCTCCGGCATCGTCAGAATGATACGGTATCCCTTCGCAGCGGCAATGGATGCCAGACCGATTCCGGTATTTCCGCTGGTTGGCTCGATAATGACGGAGCCTTCCTTTAACTTTCCGCTTTTCTCTGCATCATCGATCATGGACAACGCGATACGGTCCTTGACACTTCCCGCCGGATTGAAATACTCCAATTTGGCTAATATGTTTGCTTCTGCACCTACTTCCTTTGCAAAATTATTCACTTTCAGAAGCGGTGTTCCTCCGATTAATTCTGTTACACTTTCATAAATCTTTGCCATAATTTTTCCCCTTTCCATCACACTTTTTTCAATTCCACTGTATTCATACTTGTTAAATAGGAATTAGATGTTATGTATGCATTATAGCATACCTTATCATTTTGTCAACCCATAAAAAAAAATTTCCTTTCTAAAAAACATGAAAAAAGACAGAAATTCCAGATCTGCAATTTCTGTCTCTATGACAAACATCCATATCCTATATCAAATTATACAAAACCGACAGATCAAATGAAACTGACAATTCCATCAAAGAAATCATGGAATTATTTAAGACAAACGTTTATAATACGGATAGGAAAATTTGTAATGTCTTCTAATGATCTTGAAGAGGGAACATATTCAAACGAGATTGTTACGGAAAATTACGCAATGAATAACAAATGGCAGAATATGCATTGAAATAATGCAACGTCTTTCTGCCACTTCATAAAGGAGAAAAATTTATGCAGATTACAGCAAATCCTTATGCATCCAAAGAAACCAAGAAACTCTTGAACTATCTTTCAAATATAGCAGGGAAAAAAATAATTACCGGTCAGCATACACAAACCAATCCGATGGAAGAAGTTTCATATATTAGCAAAATTACAGGAAAAACACCAAAATTAATTGGCTTTGAGCTGTTATCCTATTCTCC
>JAUNIU010000245.1 GCA_030523265.1 Eubacteriales bacterium
CCATTTGTCGGGATGCCTCTTCTCCCTCCCAAGATGGTCTTTCCATTTGCCGGGATGCCTCTTCTCCCTCCTGAGATGATCTTTCCATTTGACGGGATATCCCTTCTCCCATCTGGAATGGCTCGGTCATCCCGGAATGCCCCGCTGTGGTTTCGCCAGATTCGCCTTCCTGTTCCGGGACCAGCTTCGGATCTTCGGAAGGCTCTTCCTTCTCCTCTGCTTCACTCTGGCTCCATTCCTGTCTCTCTCCCACACGAATCCCCGTATTTTTCCACGTCGTAGCTACATAATACGAATCATCCTGATACAATATGATCCCATCTACTTCCGACAGTGCGATCCCTGACCCTGCCAGGCTCTCTACCTCCGTTTCTATTCTACATCTGTAGTCTCCATTTCGTTCTGTCAATGGACAAAGAGAAAGATATTGAATCCCCTTTGTCCCCTGGCGAAACACAGCTACATCTGATAGTTGTCCCAAATTACGACCACGCATCTGCAAAAAGATCCGGCATGCTCCCCCTTTTTGTTCGATTCGCACATAACCTACGTTCACTCCTTTGACACCCTGTTTATACTCGTACAGATAAGAAACCATTCTTTGATATTGATTCATCTCGTCCCTCCCGTCGGTTTACTGTTTCATCTATATGAATACAACGGGCAGTTTAGAACCACAGGTTATTTAAAATTGTAGACTACTTTTCCAGAGATGGTTTCCTGTTTCACCGGACCGATCTCGCGGCTGTCCGTGCTATTCCCACGGTTATCTCCCAGGACAAAATATTCATCGTCTTTCAGTTTAACCGGACTCCCGGCGATACCCACATCTTCGATCGGCTCTTTCCCATAATTTTCCACTAACTTTTCCCCATCAATATAGATATCCGCCCCTCGGATCTGTACGGTCTCTCCCGGCAGACCAATCACGCGCTTAATATAATAATCCTCTTTCTTCTTTTCTCTTAATCCCAGTTTGACCTGCATAAACTTTCCAAAACTGTCCTTTTCTTTCCCAAAAGGATAAAACGTAATCACATCAAATCGCTCCGGATCGTCAATACGATAACTGAATTTGCTGACGATCACATTATCCCCATTATGATAACTATTTTCCATGGACTGCCCATCTATGATGGTCCGCTGCACAACATAAGTGGGAATAAAATATAATCCCAATATAACCGCGCAACATAACAATATTATCTCGCAGATCACACCACGTATCTTGTCTCCCAAAGCCTTTTTCGCCATTACCTCTTCCTGCATCCTGCTAACCCCTCTCTTCTTCATAAAACTCAAATAGGTCATAAATATCGGCATCCAGTATCTTCGCCAGATCCATCGCCAGTTTCAACGAAGGATTATATTGCCCCTTTTCTAACCGCCCGATCGTTTCTCTCCGTACGCCAACTGCTTCTGCCAATTCTGCCTGTGTGATCCCGGCTTCCACCCTCCGTTCCGCAATCGTCGTACGCAATTTACTCAATCGGATCACCATACCTTTCATATCTTTCGATCAACAGAAAAACTATGTATTCAATAATCTGCAATATTCCCAAAAGATAAAATAAATACATCCAGGAAAATGGCATCGAATACAACTTTCCCCGAAAAGCGGCATTGAACATGCAAATCAACCCCACCACCGCCAGCAGGATACAAAGCAATTTGTATACCCCCGCCTGTGCCTTGTCCTCATGCCGCTTTGTCATCTCATCCTCCGGTTCAAACTTCATACGCCCCGACAGAATATTTTGATATACCACATACCCTAAGATAACCATTCCACAAACCGGTATCCATAAGGAATCCCAGCCTTCTCTATACGCTATATGCTGCTGTAAGCCGATTGCCAAAAAATTTAATCCCGCCAAACACTTCTCTAAAAAATATTTTGTTCTGATACTTTTCATATCAATTCCCCCTTTTTTCTGTACAAAACCCTTACAATATATCATGTGATATATTTGTATCATGCGACAAATATATCACACCCGAGTTCTGCTGTCAATAGGGAAATAGATTTTAATCATTTCCGCATCCAATGCAAGAAAAAAGATGCGTACCTTGCCCGAAAAAGTACGCATCCCCTGCAACATATATTCTGACTTTACACCAATACCATACGAACCGCCCCATACATACCGGCATCATTGCCCAATTCTGCCAGCCGAAACTCTTTGTCTTTCAGCGCAAACATCACATTCTTCTCATATTTTTCCTTGACAATATCTGCCACTACCTGTCCATTTTTCGACACACCACCGCCGATCACAAAGGCTTCCGGATCTACTACCTGTGCCACATGGGACAGCCCCAGTCCCAGATATTCCGCAAACAAATTGACCACATCCTCTGCCATATCATCGCCTGCCTTGTATGCATCAAAAATCTCTCTGCCCGTGATTTCCGGATAATCGCGAAGCAAGGATGGGGTGTCTGTATTCTCTACTTTCTCTCTGGCATCACGCATAATCGCTGTCGCAGAAGAATACTGCTCCAGACAACCTCTCTTGCCACAGCCACACACCCGTTTCTCATTGCGGTTCACGGTCAAATGTCCGATCTCGCCAGCCGCACCATTGGAACCAGTCAGGATCTTACCATTTAACACGATCCCTCCACCGACCCCGGTGCCCAGAGTAACCATAACGATGCTGTCAAAACCACGTCCGCCGCCTTTCCACTGCTCTCCCAATGCTGCGACATTGGCATCATTGCCGATCTTGACTTTCTGCACACCCGTGAGATTCTGCAATTCCTCTGCCACCGAAAAAATCCCCCAGCCAAGGTTTGCACACTTGAGTACAACACCCTCTTCATTCACCGGACCCGGTACCCCCATGCCAATGCCCAGGATCTCATCCACCGCGATTCCTTTTTCTTCATTTTTCGCCTTGATGGAATCTGCGATATCCGGCAGTATCTGTTTGCCTTCATTTTCCTTGCGGGTCACAATCTCCCATTTATCCAGCATCGTGCCCTCGCCATCAAACAATCCCATCTTTACGGTCGTTCCACCCAGATCAATACCATATATATAGTTTGCCATCGTTTTCCTCCATTTCTGTGACAGTCATAACTGCCATCCGTTTTTTCGTTACCGTTCATACTGCCAACGTTTATTCTCGCATTTTACCAAAAATTGTATGTTTTGTCACCTGTGTATCGTAATTTTGACTTTCCCTATTTTTGCAAAGGATAACTCGGGGTTATCCATCATTTGTATCTTTTGCCGTAATGTCTGCCCTGCGTGTCAGTGTAAGGCTGTCAAAAGGAACTCCAGTAGATTGCAGATTCTGCCAGCAACCTTACGCCTTGATGAAGGTCTATTGCTTTA
>JAUNIU010000246.1 GCA_030523265.1 Eubacteriales bacterium
AAGATTTTCAAGGACAAAAGAAAATAGCCGCCATTACTCGCAATAATGACGGCTGCTTGTAAAAACAGTTTGTTGTAAAAGGGTAAGCCGTGTTTCTGGTTTTCCTTTTCTGATTTTAATATAACATATCTGGCAGCAGGACGCAAGGGGAAATATGCGTCTGTTTAGGCTGCTAAGCTTTTTAGAGATATTTTCCAGTCCCTTCACACAAAAAGAGGAACAAGCGCTTTCCCGCTCATTCCTCTGAAATCCTTATAATTTAAGGCTTGGTGGATTATCCGAAGTATCTCTTTAACAGACCCTCGAATGCCTTGCCATGTCTAGCCTCATCACGAGCCATCTCGTGAACGGTATCATGAATTGCATCCAGATTGAGAGCCTTTGCACGCTTCGCCAGATCCATCTTACCAGCAGTAGCACCATGCTCAGCTTCCACACGCATCTCCAGATTTTTCTTGGTACTGTCTGTTACCACTTCGCCCAATAATTCAGCGAATTTTGCAGCATGCTCAGCCTCTTCGTAAGCAGCCTTTTCCCAGTACAGACCGATCTCTGGATAACCTTCGCGATGTGCTACACGAGCCATTGCCAGGTACATACCTACTTCGGAGCACTCTCCATTGAAGTTAGCGCGAAGATCCTCGATGATATCCTCAGGAACCCCTTTTGCCACTCCAACTACATGCTCAGCAGCCCATACTTTCTCGCCTTCGTCCTGCTTTACGAATTTCTCAGGACCTACACCACACTGTGGGCACTTCTCTGGTGCCTCATCGCCTTCATGAACATAACCACATACAGAACATACATATTTTGCCATAATAATATCTCCTTTGAATTTAATTAGTAATGATTATTGTTTACAAAACTTATTATACTGACGCCTATATCATTTGTCAATATGTTTTTGAAAATTTTTTTCATTTGCAATCCGGACACAGTCCATGGAAATAGATCGTATGACCTTCGATGATACCATCAAAGCCAGCTTTCGCAATGAGATTAATGTGATCGATCGAATCCATTTCCAGATCCAGTATACGTTTACAGTGCCGACAATAAAAATGATGGTGTGGCGCGGTGTTGCCATCAAAATGTTCAATTCCGTCCCCCACATCCAGTTTGAATGCTTCGCCATGCTCTACCAGGAAATTAAGGTTGCGGTATACGGTTCCCAGACTGATGTTGGGAAACTCCTGTTGTATGGAGGTATAGACTGCTTCCGCTGTGGGATGGGTCTTGGTTGACAGCAAATATGTCTTTATTGCCTCCCGCTGTTTACTATATCTTGTTGGATTCATGATAATTCTCTCCTTATCAGTAATTATTATTAATTATATGCAGATTTTATGAAAAAGTCAATCCATGTTTTTCTTGAGTTTCCGCATTTTGCATTAACTGGTGTGAAAAGTCCACATCACAAACTGTGATGTGGAAATATTGCATAAAATTGCACTCGGAAAACTTGTTTTCCGGATGCAATTTATATGCATATTGCACATGCTGCTATAAGCAGCATGGCCTTTTTACACAAGAAAATCATAAAATTAAAAATGCGGAAACTCAAGATGTTTTTTCATTGCCGATTAATGGAAATTGGATTATAATGAGATTCGTGTTTGTATCAATCATGGCAAATGCGAATCCCGATGATGTACCGGGTTACGACAGGGAGAAGGAGGCGTCTATATGCGACAGAAAGAAATGATTAAATTCTATTTTCGGCGAATTTGTCATAATATCAGAACTTTTTTGAAATGGGGAATTTTTTCTTCCGTGACAGGATTGATCGTAGGTGCCTTTAGTACATTGTTTGCGGAGTGTTTGATTTTTGTGACAGACTTTCGCGAAGAGAATCCCTGGATGATTTTATTGCTGCCATTTGCAGGTCTTTTCATTGTATTTTTGTATGGGATCTTTCGTTATAAAAATGATAAAGGGACAAATCTGGTTCTTTCCACGATTCATGCGGAGACAGAGTTGCCGTTTCGCATGGCACCGCTGATTTTTATATCTACATTGATTACACATCTGTTTGGCGGTTCTGCCGGACGGGAGGGTGCAGCGTTACAATTGGGCGGCAGCATTGGCAATCAACTGGGGCGGTGGTTCCGGTTTGATGAAAAGGATCGTCATATCGTGGTGATGTGTGGTATGAGCGCGGCATTTTCTGCGATTTTTGGGACACCAATTGCGGCGGCGGTCTTTGCCATGGAAGTGGTCAGTGTGGGCGTGATGTATTATGCCGCATTGGTACCCTGCGTATTTGCCGCCCTGATTGCATCCAAATTTGCCATCAATATGGGGATCAATCCGGATAGTTTTGAGATATTGTGGCTGCCACAGTTTCATCTGATTCCCAGTGTGAAAATCATTGTGCTGGCACTTTGTTGCGCAGCGTTAAGCGTGATATTTTGTATTGTGCTGCATTCATTGGGAGATTTGTACCGGGATAAACTAAAAAACCCATATATCCGAATTGTGTTTTCCAGTTTGATCATTATAGTTTTGACGATACTATTGCACACGGATGATTATATGGGAGCTGGTATACCGTTGATCGAAAAGGCGATTGGCGGAGAAGTGAGACCGACAGCATTTATATGGAAGATTCTCTTTACAGCATTGACGTTGGAAGCTGGTTTCAAAGGCGGGGAGATCGTACCATCTTTCTGTGTCGGTGCGACTTTTGGGTGTCTGTTTGGTCATATGATTGGACTGTCACCGTCACTATGTGCCGCAGTGGGGATGGTTTCTGTCTTTTGTGGTGTGACGAATTGTCCGATATCGGCATTGCTGATCTCATTTGAGTTATTCGGATACGAGGCAGTACCTTATTTTATGATTGCTATCAGTGTCAGTTATTTGATGTCTGGTTATTATGGCCTGTATCATGATCAGACGATTGTATATTCCAAATATAAAACCGAGTATATTAACCGCAAGACCAGGGATTGATTTACAGCAGGGGCAACAACAGCAAATACTGGATATTTCTCAGGGATTATGAATCAGTCTGGCAGGCGAGGAGACAGATGAAGGAAATCATGCCGTCTTTCCAGCGGACTTTTATACTGCCTCCGTATTGCTGACAAATGCTTTCTGCCAAAGAGAGTCCGATTCCGTAGCCGCCTTTATCGGTATTATGGGAATCATCTTCCCGGTAAAAGCGTTCAAAAAAACGAGAATAGTTTACATTAGCTCCGTTTGCGTAAGAATTGGAAATGATCAGGCGAATCATTTTTCCTTTTTTTACAGAGGAAAGTTGTACGGATACGAGTCCCTTTTCATCGCAGTATTTGATAGCATTGTCCAT
>JAUNIU010000247.1 GCA_030523265.1 Eubacteriales bacterium
GTGGGAAAAACTGGCAAGTCCTGTTTTCGTCGCACCATACGCGCACCCATGAGGATTGGATTCGTTTGCTGTTACAGAAGAAATATTAATCACATATCCTGCATTCTTCTTAAGATGCCTTAGAAGCTGCTGTGTAAGAATCATAGGTACTTCCAGGTTTGTCCGCACCAATTTTTTGATTTTTCCCGGACTCAATTCCTCATGAAGTCCATAATACCCCACACCTGCATTATTTATCAGGATCCGTACGGTATACCGGGATGCAATCTGTTTGACACAGGCGCATAGTTTGTCTGTTTCCAACACGTCACAAACCATTGGGTGAAATCCATCCTCCTCTTTCATCTGCACATTTCCAAAATCTCTTCCGAAACCAAACACCTCATATCCAAGTTCACAAAGTTTCCTGCTGATGGCATATCCTATCCCAGAGGACGCACCTGTTACTATTGCTACTTCATTTCTTATCCTATCCACCTGAAAATCTTCTCCTTTGCTATCTTTTCCTCTAATTTCTCCACCAAAAAACATTCCATCTGTTCCATTAACTGCTCTGGATAATGATAATACCCCTTGTCATTCTGATAAGGGAACCAGACCACTGACGAATCCGGCTCCTGTTTTCTCATTTTCTTTAGATAATCCTGCGAAACCCGAAACGAACCTACACTTACATCTACGATTTTACACATATCAATGGTATCATATACCTGTTCTAACATCTCCGCATAATGCAGCCTCCAATCGTTCAGATAAATCATCGGATCAAAGCAAAGTCGTACCGGACAGCCTGCACGAATCATCTCCGCCGCACAGGAAAGCCGCTCTGCAAGCGCAGGCGTGTGATGCTCATAGGCTGCTATGACTGCCTGGGGTGACAAGGTAAATGCATAAATCACTCCGGGAACCTGCCGGATACTCCGGGCAAATGATTTATTTGCACATTTTGTCCGTATCTCTATTGTCAAATCTGTATGATTTTCTGTAAACGCGCACCATTCCTTTACATATCCAATGATCTGCTCCAATGCCAGCAGATCTGTATCGTAGGAAACGCACAGATACAGGGGATGACATTTTAAGATCCGCTCCACCTCCGCAAAAATATCTTCCAGATTTACAAATATCACAATATTGGCAGAGGGATACATTCCTTTCAAATAACAATACTCGCAGTCAAAGATGCAGTTCATCATACAAGAGGTATAGTAAAAGTATTGATTTCCAAAACTCTGACATACAGGTGCCCCTTCATAGAGCAAGGTTCCATGTTTGGCTGCCAATATCAGATTCTGCGAACGGTGCTGAAGCCTGTTGCTCTGTTTGCTCCGGCAGAATACCTCCTTGTAATGCCGGATCTCAATCACTTTTGCAGAGGGAAACTTAGCCAGAATCTCCTGTGTACGCGGATGATTCCGGACGGATGTTTCCACATATATGTGTGAAAAAAATGGATTAAAATAATCTTCGCTTAAATTCTTCAAAACGCAATTTTCCCTCTCTTTTATCGTTACAGGGAAGAAGACCTTCCCGATACATATCCTGTATCACAGAGACATAATCCGTTCCTGCCAATGTCAGATAACGAATATGCTGTCTCAGCGAATCCCTCATAACCTTTGAGCAATGCATATCCATACAGAGTTTTTCGATCAGTGCTTCCTTTCCCTGCTGTAAACCGTTTGTCTTCGGTGCATTTTTATGTGCTATCTTTTGTAACTGTTCTACATAACTGAATAAACCATCCCGATAGGTCTCCATCAAATGCTCTATTTGTTCTCTTGATACTTCTTTTGCCGCACCTTCATCCGACACCACTTTCAGAAACATCATTTGATGTGGACCGAAAAAATAAGACCCCGCCTGATAAATGGATGCCGCTTCCATGTCATAAAGACTGGCAGCCGTATTTGATGCTTGAAACGCCATGCTGCCTTTTTCCCCATCCCAGGCCATCGCCCCTGTCACAGCTGTTTCTTCCCTGTTTCGTGGCAACATTCCTGTCAGTAGAGATCCTTCCCTGTTCCATGGCAACATTCCTGTCACTATGCCCTCTTCCTGAAATCCATGACGATATAATATATCTGGATAGAATGTTTTCCCGGTTGCCAGTTCGGTAATCTTATTGCACACAAATATGCCATCCCTTCCTGCGGCACAAGCGCAGGTTCCAATATTGAGAAGTATATCTCCTTCTGTCGGTTTGTATGCTGTACATACACTGCTCACTGCGGCTGCGGCTGCAATTTCTCCAATCCCGGTAATCGTAAGCCGGATGCCGGCTGTCTCATTATAAAATTCCTGAAACTGTGTACTTTGGGGATCTTTTTCCAGATGAAACTGCTGGATAAAAATATGCGCTTCACAGTATAACGCAGTAAATAAATATATCATCTAGATGTCCGTTTCCTCCTTTTCCCTACGATTCACCATGGATCACTTTCAGCATATACGCTCGATCCTCATCCCGATTTCGTTTTTCCCACAATGGCAACGCCTTTTCATAATAACGCATCGCCTCCTCTCGATTGCCCGTACTGCTATTTTCAAAGATATATAATTCGTAAAGCAGACAAAGAATATGATCCGCTTCGGGATTCTGCTCCTTTTCCTGAAATACCTTCTTTTGCCGGCGCATGATCTCCATCGCCTCCTCCGTTTTCTCCATATGAAAATAGCAATACGCCAGATCCATCCAGTAGATTACCCGATTGGAACCGCCGGGTACCGATGGAATCTGCTGCATATATCGAAGTGCAGTCTCATAATCGTCCTTTGCCATATACCCTACTGCCATATTAATATAATATATCTGCAATCCTGTGCCGGATTTCAAAGCTCCGGTCAGGCGTTCCATTTCCTGTAAATATCGGTCGGGATCTTTGTCCCGTTCTAAGATATCCACCACCGCAAAGATCTGTTTATTAAGCTGACGTGCCCAGATCATGTTCACTATCACAGCAAATACCAGATAGACGATCACAAAAACCAACATTGCTTTTGTCTTTGAAAATGCGTCGTGGGTTCCAGCGTAAAGACCTAATATTATTGCAAAAAATATTGTTATAATAGTAAAAACAACTCTGACCTGCTTTTTATACTTTACAAAATCCATATTTCCATACATATCCTTTCAAAAACATTATTTTACCTGAATATGTCATTGATTAAAACTTAAAATTTTATGTCAGTCTACAGTTCAATATCAACTTTATATTCATCGTCAATAAGGATATAATTGACCTTATAATTCTGACGCTGTTCCAATATTTTGG
>JAUNIU010000248.1 GCA_030523265.1 Eubacteriales bacterium
GGTTTTCCACTACATGCCTGTTGGCAATGAAGCAGTGCCACAGCTTCTGCCTACACCAGAGCAGAGAAAGATGGTCTATGAACGGATACGAGCGTTTCGGAATACAAAACCCATCTTCAGTATGGATTTTCAGAATGATGCGGAATATGTGGGCGGCTGTATTGCCGGAGGACGTCGTTATTTCCATATCAATGCAAACGGCGATATCGATCCGTGTGTATTTATTCATTACTCCGATTCCAATATCCGGGAAAAGACAATCCTGGAAGCGCTGCAATCTCCTATGATGATGGCATATCATGACAATCAGCCGTTTAATGAGAATATGCTTCGTCCATGTCCGATGCTGGAGAATCCGGAAAAGTTAAGAAACATGGTAGCTGGGACAGAAGCCCATTCCACAGACATGCAGTCGCCGGAAACGGTAGATCATCTTTGTGCGAAGTGCGACAGATATGCGGAGCATTGGAAACCGGTGGCCGATGAATTGTGGAGAGAAAACAGAGCCAATAAAGATGCTTGATTTGGTATCAGGAGAAAATGTATGAACGTTGCGATTGTTACAGACAGTAACAGTGGTATTTTTGCAGAAGAAGGAAAGAAGCTGGGCGTCCATGTAATTCCTATGCCGGTCATCATTGAAGGAAAAACCTATTATGAAGGAATTGACCTGACCCATGAGGAATTTTATCAGTGCCTTTTGGAACACAGAAAAGTTTCAAGTTCGCAGCCCTCGCCCGGGGATGTGCTGGATCTGTGGAACCGCCTGTTGAACGGCGGTTATGAGGAAATTGTGTATATCCCTATGTCCAGCGGACTCAGCGGCTCCTGGCAGACGGCACAAATGTTGGCAGAGGACTATGAGGGAAAAGTACAGGTGGTTAATAACCACCGGATTTCTGTAACCCAAAGACAATCTGTTATGGATGCCCTCGTGCTGAAGGAAAATGGATATACGGCGGAGGAAATAAAAAATACACTGGAACGTTATGCTTATGAATCTATTATCTATGTAGGTGTGGAAACATTGGAATACCTCAAAAGAAGCGGGCGTGTGACTCCGGCAGGGGCAGCAATGGGAACCGTCCTGAATATTAAACCGTTGCTCATCATAACAGGCGAGCGTCTGGACGCCTACGCAAAAATCCGCGGGACAAAAAACTGCAAAAAACGACTGCTTACTGAAATGAAGAAACGTGCGGATGAATTTCATAGAAATGGCAATGAGATTTATGTTGGTGTCGCCGGAAGTTTCTGCAGTAAAGAAGATGACATAGAATGGATGGAAATGGCTCAGGAGGTTTTTGCGGGAGAAGATATTAAATATGATCCATTGACGTTCAGTATTGGATGTCATGTGGGAGCAGGAGCCTTCGGCATGGGGATCAGCAGGAAAATCAGAAATATATTATGACCGATTTTCCCGCCGTTTACTTCTCAAATCCCCAGAAAAGACGCATATTTTCTGGGGATTTGACAATTATTAGCAGAAACATAAGTATGTTGTCATAAAAACACTATGGGTAAATTTCCCTTAATTTCTGGAACATTTTTCCGCATCGATTGCCAGCACAAATATTAACGCATCTAACGCATTTTCCGAATCCCTTACGTCAATCACGTAGGTATCCGTCATATGAAACAACTCTTTACTGATACTTGCAATCGGATAGTTGCTTCGATCATAAATACTATATTCCCATTCCATGACAGTTCCATCAATATTCCATCCGTTGTAATCGATATTATAATGCGGTTTCAGAAATGAAAATTCTTTGCTCAAGCATCCGATATAACTGCCGTTTTTATAAATCTCGAACTTTGGAAGGAAAGTAAGAACCCGCTGCACAACCATTCCCACTTCATTTCCGTAAGCATCATAGATTATAAGCTTATGCCCCCAGGACAACTGACCTTTTACCACATAAACGGTATTGCCAGACTCATCGTAAATATCATAGCTGTCAAACCAGGAAAATAATCTTTGTTTAAATAACAGTTTCATAACATCATCACTTTCTTCATCTGATTATAAACTTATTCCTCTCCATGCCCTATCTTCCACAACATTTTTTGTATTTCTTTCCAGACCCACATGGACACGGATCATTAGGATAAACCTTCTTTTCTGATACGCCTTCCTGAATCATTGACATATGACCCGGACAAAATTTTGTTTTCGAATACATTTCCATCGGTTTATGACCCCTGTTGGCAAGCATTCTTGTTCCATTTGCAACTGCCATATAAAGACTTACCATCTTCTCAACTTGTTTTTTATTCTCAAACTCAAACTGATTCCAGAACCACTGCATGGCTTCGTGTGGATCGTCATTTGAGGAAAGCATGTCCCACAACTCATACATCATGTCTGCAGCCTCAACATATTCCAATCCTAATTCTCTTTCTAAGAATCGAATCATATCCTGATATGGCTTATCGGAAAGGAGTGCATCCGTTTCATAGAATTCTACTACCTCATCGACGCTTGGAATGTAAAAATCCTTATTTGCCTGAACCGTTCTAAGCGCCCTTAATTTCTCCATATCATCTGCATAACACAGTTCCAGGAATATGTCCTCAATGCGCATAGTCCACAAATGCTCCTCCGGAAAATGATCAAATATATCAATCAATTCCTGCTCCGTCATTCTAAAACCTTTTTTACAATTGATCAGGTCCAGCATATTTTCCATTGGAGTATATCCATAAAACTGCTCTGCAAATTTCACACACATCCACACCCATGAAGCGCGTTCGCGGTATGTCTCAAATTCCGGTGTTCTGATTTTCTGAAGCGTTTCTACAACATCACATGGAATCAGATATTCATTATGACTTAATGCAACAAAATCCTGATCATTCAACCTACATACCAGTTCATGATTCTGATCAGAGAAAGGAACCGGTCCATTCGATCCCTTTTCGATTAACGTGATTTCTTTATCACTTAAAATTGCAGCACGATAGAAGAATACTTCCGGCTTCAGAAAGTGTTCTGCAATCCGCTCAACCAGTTCAGCCTTTCTCAATTTTGATAATTTTCGAAGTCCAAGGTTACCTGCTATTACCTTCAGCGACTCTTTATCATACTGCGCCATTCTTTGCCTGAAAGTCAGGTCTTTATCAAAAACAACTGCCATGATGACACCTCCCTAATAATTCCAGATTTCGTATCCCTGCCGTCTGGCGGAATCATACACCGGCTGCATATTCTTCTGCAGG
>JAUNIU010000249.1 GCA_030523265.1 Eubacteriales bacterium
CCTATATAACGAGAGTGTGCCTCTGGGGAAACAGCGGAACCTGTCGCATGCTGCTTCAGACAAACTTCCGAGGCGCATTTTATCGAAACGTAGTAAAGCAAAGACCTTCTATCAAGCCTAGTTGTCTGGCATGGAATCTGCAATTCTACACGGATTTCCTTACACAAACTTTCCGAAAGACACACAGAACAGACATCATCGCCAAAACAAACTGTTTTATAGATAACCACGGGTTATCCTTTGTAAAATAGAGAACCTCAAAGTGACGATACATATTTCGTGTTATTTTCCGGCAATACTAAGGTTAAACGGTTATAAGCCAGCCGATTTTTAACGAAAAGGAGCAAAAAAAGACTATGAAGTTCTGTCAAAGTTGGAACGCAGAATCCGTAGAAATCCTGTCTACCAAGAAATTTTGTGATCGTTTTCTGGAAGAGTATCAGACCGATCTGCTGATACGCGGACTGATGAATATCAAATTTTGTAAACTGGACCGGCTGGGGAAAGCATATCTGGCTACTTTCGCAGTGCCCAATGCCGATGCACCTGCTCATAGTAAAAAGACTTTTGGGTTTTGTCTGATCACAGATCAACTGTGGTTTTTTGACGATACCGACACAGTTCGTCCACTGATCGAAGAAATCAAGCTATCCAAAATCACGGACATTAACTCTCCGGTCCTATTTTTATACCACTTTTTGGAACAGTTGATCCGCAATGATATACAACAATTACAGAGATATGAAGATAAACTTTCTCAACTGGAAGGATTGCTGCTGCACACAGAGTTAAAACATTTTGAGCAGCAAATCTTTCTGGTGCGCAAAGATCTGACTGCTCTTTGTTCCTATTATCGCCAGTTATCGGATATTTGTGAAACCATCGGCAAACACATTGCCACTCCCGATCATCCCAGATGTGCCCAACTGTATGTGCTTTTAAATGATAAAATCCAACGGCTTTATGACATGGTACAAATGTTAATTGATTACTCCATCCAGCTGCGGGAAATGCACCAGACCGGGATCGATATGCGTCAAAATCAGATTATGCGTACCCTGACCATCGTCACCACCCTGTTTATGCCACTCTCTCTGATCGCTGCCTGGTATGGCATGAATTTTACCACCATGCCTGAATTAAAATCCGCCTATGGTTATCCTGCCATCTGCATTCTCTGTCTGATCATCATCCTGTTGGAAATCTTATTATTCCGAAAGAAGCGATGGTTTTAATCCTCCTGCGCCGGAATCGTTTCCAGCTTCTTTTTGACCTCTGCATCCTCCGTCAGATCATATACAATTTTGAGATAATAAATCGCGGTATCATACTTCTCTGCATCAAGATACTTATTCGCCATCTGCCATGCCATACCCACTACGATCTGATCTGCCCCCATTGGAAAACCATATTCTTTGGCATAGTTCTCCAGTTCCTGCTGGGTTGGTTTCGTAACAGTCCCTTTCGTAACAGCCTGAATATAGTACAATTCTGAAGGGGCTGTCTGATCTTCCTTATCAAAATCCATGCTCATAAGATAACATCCCATAGCTGCCTGGTATTCTTTCTTTTGTACAAAATAACTCCCCAGATTCCGATAACAATGCGCCACATCTTCCCGCCGAAATGCGTAATGAAATGTTTTGCGTGTCAGATTGAAATACGCCTCCAGATCACCCATTTTCTTATACGTCTCAATATAATCAAAGGTAATCTGCGCATTTGCCGGATTCCACTGCACCGCCTTCTGCAAAACCATATGTGCCTTCTCAGTCCTGCCCAGATCAGACAACAGGACTCCATACTCATGATATACCTGCGCATACGGCAACTCCAAATTATGTAATTTTCGCTTTGGTCTGTCCACAAAACGGTACAGAACTTCCTCGAAAGGCTCATAAAAGGAATGATATTCCGTCATCTGATCACTGCGGAACATACCATTTCTTTCAAATCCTTCTACCATTGTAGACAACATCTGTTCCGCCTTTTTATATTCTTTACGGAAAATAGCAAACCGTATCTCCTCTAAAGTAGCTTCCATCCCCATCTGTTCCCGTTCCATAATAGACTGAAACTCTGCTTTATCCTCTTTTGACAACAACGGATATAGCATCCGGCCACAGGCGCGGGTAATCTCCTGTGCATATTCGTGATCATGATATATTTCGATCTGCTGCTTTAGATATGCAATATCCTGCGACGCATCTCCTGTCAATCCAGCCGTAATATTCCCCAAAATATTTTCTAATTCCATCCGCATCCTCCCATCTTTGTAAATACTCTCCCGTACATATCCATAAGTTGGCTGTCCTGTCTGGTGCGCTGGCAAAAGACAGACATACCTTTTCCGTATATCATACCATTTAATCCGTTTTCCGAAAAGGCATTTTTGTCACATTGGTCAAAACAATGGATACAAACACGAGCAAGATACCCAGCACATTCCATATGGAAAGACGTTCCTGATATAACACCACTCCTAACAACGTCGCCATAACCGGTTCAATCGCCGCTATGATCGCTGCCTTTCCATTCTCAACATAGATCAGGCCCATCGTATATACCAGATACGGCAGCACCGTAGAAACCAAGCCAAAAACCAGCGCAAATCCCACCTTGGATGGTGCAGCAAAAACAACACTGCCAATCAGACGCAAATCAGCCAGCGGCACTACCCCCAATGCTGCAAAAAGAAAAGTATAGAATAAAATAGTAAAAGAATGGTACCCTTTTTCAATGGCATATCTGCTAAAGATAGAATAGAGCGCATACCCAAGTCCTGCCCCCAGTCCGATCAAAATTCCTCGCATATGCAACACTGTGGCATCCCCCACGATTCCGGTGACAAATGCACACCCCAGGATCACCAGTACTAATGAAATCCATTTGAATATCGTAATCTTTTCCTGAAAAAGACAATAGGACAATATCATAACAAAAGCCGGGGAACTATACAACAGGACTGCTGCCACCGACATAGATGTGATCTCAATCGTATGAAAATAACAGAAATTAAAGAAGATAATACTAAGCACGCCGGTCCCCAAAAAGCACCAGATGTCCCGAAAATGTATCTTGAACAACCGCCGATCCCATATAAAGACAATCAAAAACAAACAGGCTGCAGTGGTAATCGCCCGAATCGCCACAATATCAATCGCCTGAATCCCATCCTGATTTAACACCCGCACAAAGATTCCCATACTCCCCCATAAG
>JAUNIU010000250.1 GCA_030523265.1 Eubacteriales bacterium
GGATGAGAACGCAACCAATGCTGCCAACAGCTTTTACTTTACGGATGAGAATAATCATATTCTTTCCTTTGATGAGGCATCTGCGCAATATAACTCATTAACATCATCGAAAAAACATCGTCTCAAAATGCATATTAGTTTTGAGGCTCCGTGCGATGGATATGTGTATCTATATGCCAATGAATTGGATGGTATCGGTTATGTTCATAAAGGGGATCATTTCACCACCACGATGGATATGCCAAACTTAAACGACGCTTTTTCTTCCATCTACTATATGGTGGTTCTGAAACAAGACTTATTTGATAAATTTTATAAACAGGCCAGCCAGAACCAGTTGGAAGATATCACCATCCAAAACGACACCATTACCGGTACTACCAACTACGATGAGGATGGTTACACCATGCTTAGCATACCATACGACAAAGGTTGGAGTGCTTACATTGATGGCAAAGAGGTGGATATCGAGAATCCATATGATACCGGACTATATGTAAAAACGCCTGCCGGCAAACACACCTTAGAACTCAAATTCGTTCCCTATGGCATGAAAACCAGCAAGCGTATCACATACGGCTTTTGGCTCTTTACTCTGTTTCTATGGTTCGGCGGTCAATTCATCAAACGCCATAAAAAGTCTTAATCTGACGAATCACATAATCCACCTGCTCCGGTTCCAGACTGTAATACATTGGTAACCGGAGCAGTTTTTCGCTCTCCTGGGTGGTAAACACATCTTCCCCTGCAAACCTTCCGAATCTGCGCCCTGCCGGAGAAGAATGTAATGGTACATAATGAAATACCGCCTTGATATCCCGCTCGGATAGATACTGAATCAACTCCGTTCTCTCCGCCAGATCAGATACTTTAATATAATACATATGCGCATTGTGTTTACATTCCTCCGGCACAGTTGGCACCTGAAATTTTCCAAAGTTCCGTAATCCCGTGTCATACTGATTCCATAATTCCATGCGGCGGCTGGTGATCTCCTCCGCCACCTCCAATTGCGCCCAGAGGTAAGCCGCATTCAGATCGCTTGGCAAATACGAAGAACCCAAATCACACCAGGAATACTTATCCACTTCCCCTCTGTAAAACCTGCTGCGGTCCGTCCCTTTTTCACGAATAATCTCAGCCTGTTCAATAAACTGCTGCTCCCGTATTAGCAATGCCCCTCCTTCGCCCATGGAAAAATTCTTCGTCTCATGAAAACTGAAACAACCAAAATCACCCATGGTGCCCAGTGCCTTGCCCTTGTATGTAGACATGATTCCCTGTGCCGCATCCTCCACCACATATAGATTATGTCTTCTGGCAATCTCCATAATCGTATCCATCTCACAGGATATTCCCGCATAATGTACCGGAACAATGGCTTTCGTCCGATCGGTGATGGCGGCTTCGATCAATGTTTCGTCAATATTCATCGTATCCGGTCGAATATCCACAAATACGATCTTTGCCCCACGCATGACGAAAGCATCTGCGGTGGAAACAAAGGTATAGGAAGGCATGATCACCTCATCCCCAGGCTGAATACTACAAAGCAGAGACGCCATTTCCAACGCATGTGTACAGGACGTGGTCATTAATGCCTCTTTCGTACCTGTATTCTTCTCGATCCATTGCTTACATTTTCTGGTAAATTCCCCATCTCCACAGATTTTATGATTATCCACGGCTCGTTTAATATATTCCAATTCCGGGCCGATAAAGGGTGCCACATTAAATCCGATCATAACCCATCCCCCTTTCCTTCTGCGATATTAACCCAAACCCCGATCTTAAGATTCCATCACTACTTTTACAAGTTCCTTGATCCTGGCAATCTTATCAAGCATCTCCTTCTCTGATTCATATTCCAAAAACAGGATACCCAGCTTATCTACCTGATAGTTCTCGATACAGTCTCCTGGTTTCCACCATACAAGTTCTTTATAAATGTTACTTTGTATCTCCGCATCTATGATGACATCCCTGACCACACCATTTTTGTCTGCCATGATACAGTGCCGTCCGCAATATTTCGTTTGCAGTCCCCGCTCACGAAACGCTGTAGCTGTATATCCGCATTCTGACATCACGATCCACTTTGCCCACGGAATCCCCGTCGCGTGCTCCACCGGTTCTGGATATACATCACCGGAGCATCGTCTGGTGATATCAATCATATAGGGCTCTCCGTCACATAAAACATACTGTAGATGGAAAACTCCATTTACCAGATGCAATTTTCCGGCAATGATTTCCACCTGTTCGATTAAAATATGCTTTATCCGGTCAATACCAGCGGCCGGCCCTCCGGAGGTATCCACAAAATAAGAATTTACAAAAGAATATTCATTATCACTAAAATACGCAACCACTTTTTCATCCACCAAAAACGTGCTAAAACTGTGATAAGAACCAGTCAAAAATTTCTCTACGACAATCTTCCCCTGTACCGAACGCGCCAATGCATCTTTTACCGCCTTTTCGTATTCAATGGCATTATCAACCTTTGCAACACCTTTTCCACCCGTCAGATCCACAGGCTTTACGATCATAGGATACGCATAGGTGTCCTTTTTTTGTAATGCCTCTTCCACAGTGGTAAATACATCTGCCAGTGGTGTATGTAATCGCTCCTCCCTGGCAAACTCCTTAAACTTATGTTTCTGATGTAAGAGCATGGTCGTTTCATAAGAGTCATGTCCCTGTAACCCCATCTGTTCACTGATATAAGCTGCCGATATGATTCCAAAATCATTGGCACAGGAGCATACCGCTGTGATCTTCTTGTCTTCCGCAATTTTTAGCATGGCCTCATGGTCAGAATAATCCCCATATACATATTCGTCCGCATAGGCATGCCCAATCAAATCCGGAGCATTGCCGGAAGTGATCACATAATATCCCAATTTCTTCGCTTCCGTAATTAGTGGAATTTCCGAATGTCCTCCATTTAATATCAATAATCTTTTGTTTTGCTCCATTTTCCCTCCATTCCAAAGCTTCTTCCTCATCCCAGGTTCGATACCACTATACCCAGTATAATCAATACTAATCCCCATTTTTTTCTTTTGGAAATGTGTTCCTGCAGAAAGATATAACTCAAGACAGCCACATACAAGTAGCTGGTGGCTTCTAATACCGGTCCCAGCTTTAATTCCACTCCCCGATATGCAAATATGGTCAGGAACATGGAAAAAAACAGCAGCAT
>JAUNIU010000251.1 GCA_030523265.1 Eubacteriales bacterium
GTCTATCAATACTGTCTATCAATAATTGCTATTGGCACGATATTGTTTCGGTGTACAGCCAATAATATTTAAGAATACTTTATTAAAATAACTGATATTATTAAATCCGGATAAATTTGCAATTTCCCCGATCTTTTTATCGGTATCCTGCAGCAAGCGACAGCTCTGCAATATCCGGTAGCGCATCAGATACTGCATGGGAGATAATTTCATTGTCTGCTTAAACACCCGGCAAAACTGTCCTTCACTCATTGGTATCAATTCTGCCAGTTCCGCCAACGTGATTTCGTACGCATAATGATCATGCATGTATTTCACCACAGGTGCCAGACGTTCCGAAGATCTGGTTTCCTCTTCCGAACCATGAACACGCTCTGCATGCTGCATCATCTGATCCCAAACCCAAAAGATACGACTGCGCACTAACAATTCACAGGATTCCAAATTATGTTCCGGGCAGGTACTGATATCCGTCAATGCCTGGAGAACCAAGCTCTGCCACCCGGCTTCCCTGCCGGAAATAAATTCCGGAAAACTGGTCTTACCATTTAAGATCGGCCGGATATACCGCTTGGCAAACCGACTATGAATATCCTGTTCCAATATCTGATAAGAAAAATCCACCGCAAAAAAAGCACAGGCCTCTTCATCGACAGTCCGGGCCGAATGCAATAGATTGGAATTGACAAATATACCATCCCCTGCCTGCAATTCGTACTCCCGTTCCTCAATCTCAAACAGAATGCGTCCCCTGGTCACCACCAGAAATTCAAATTCCTGATGCCAATGCAGATAAAAAATTGCATCCGTTCCCCTTGGATATTCCATTTTATGTAGCCCCAATGGCAGTTCCACTGTACCATGACGCTGTTTCTCTTCGTACTCCTTTTTTCTTCCCATGGGTATCCTCTCTTCTTTTCAACACATGATAACACTATTTAAAAAGTATTACATGATATCACGCCTGTCAACTTTTTTCTTTGTCTTTTTCCGATTCTGATCGTCTCATCCGTTCTTTTTCTGCCCTGGCAGAAATGATGCCACCGATTCTTCCACTTTCTCTGGCCGTCAACGATTTCCATCCGCTTTCTACAACCTTGTCAAACAACCCCAGTTCCACAGCCACCTCCCACTTGGCCTGTTCCTGCTTTTTAAGTTTTGCAATATCGGATATTTCCTTTACTTCTACTTTCTTTTTCACAGTAATCCTCCATTCCGTTTGGCACAACGGTACGCACCAAAATAAAATTTAGATTATCACCTTCGGTAAATATGGCTTTACAGATAGTCTGTACATTCCGCTATTTTTCATTCCTGTTTCTTGCATTCATCTTGAAACTCTTACCAATTCCATGTATAATAAAAAAGCGTAAATTGAAAAAACACTAACCTAAAAATATGGGAGGTATCAATATGATTTCAAATCAAAATCAAAGTTATTCCCTGTTAAGTCAGGATGAAATTGATGTTTTAGTGTCTTTTTTATTAGATAAAAAAAATTCCGTTGACAGTGACGTCATGAGTCAGCAAAGCATTGACAAATTAATTTATTTAATCACCCACGACCGCAAACAGCTGATGAATATGCTGGATCCTATTACAGGTATTGACTCTACATTTCTGATCCAAAAGAACTTTCGTCAAACGGAGGAAGAAGTCTGTGAGTTGCGTTTCCACATCGCCGATGATGGATATTTGAACCTTACCGCATGGAATCCGGATACCGAACAGACATTAACCATCACGCCTGATATATTCAGCGATACGGACACTACGGATTGGGGAAAATGTATCTCCCCGCTTACTCTGAATCGTATTGCGAGAGCCTTATCTCTAAAATACACGATACAAACCCATGAGCAGATCTGCAAAGTATTTGCATCTGTCCTTTATGGAGACGAAGCACATCCAATACCGGCGTTACATATGCCAACCAATACCGCTTTATTGGATACGATTATATAATAACCGGACGAAATAAAAAGGGGCATTTCCCATCGGGAAATGCCCCTTTTTGTATACCCAAATATCAAATATATTTCTGTTCCAGCTTTATCATAATCTCATACTCCGGAAAATGCTCTGTCAGCCTCTGTCTGATCTGTTCTTCTGTCTGTTGCTCCGTCAGATAAAACGTATGTGGCAATACCAGATCAAACACCATCCTCTTCCCTTTTTCACATTGGATCACACGCAAATCATGAATGGATAACTGTGCATCAAAATCCTGTACAAATTCTTGGACAGCCTGACGCAATTCCACTACCGTCTCATTGCTGGTTTCGATCGGGTCCATATGTATCACACTTTTGCAGCCAAGTTCCTGATCCAGATCACTTTCGATATGTTCAATGATACTATGCAGCGCAAATACATTCATTTCTCCGGGTACTTCCAGATGCAGAGAAATCATCCGCCGTCCGGCACCATAATCATGTACCATCAAATCATGCACTCCATACACCAGATGATGTCGCATGACAATATCGTGTACCTGTGTCACAAAGGCAGTATCCGGTTTGGTTCCCAACAGCGGTCCCAAAGTCTCCCGGATCGTCTGTACACCGGTATATAAGATAAAAAGTGCCACCAAAAATCCACAATAACCATCCACATTGCGGGATGTCTGCTGCATCACCACCATAGAAAGCACCACCACAGATGTTGCCGCCATGTCACTCAGACTATCCATGGCAGTGGCACGCATTGCAGCAGACTTGATCCGGGTCCCAATGGAATGATTATAAATTGCCATATAACACTTCACCAGTATCGATATAAAAAGAATTACAAATATCAATCGGCTGGTCTCCACAGGCTGGGGATGCATGATTTTGCCGACGGAACTCCTGACCAGCTCCACTCCCATCATCATGATTGCCAAGGAAACAATAAACCCGGCAATATACTCATAACGCCCGTGTCCAAAAGGATGTTCCTCGTCCGGCTTCTTGCCGGAAAATTGAAATCCAATCATTGTGATTAACGAAGATCCCGCGTCGGACAGATTATTAAACGCATCTGCAATAATTGCCACCGATCCACTTATCACTCCGGCAAAATATTTCAGTCCAAATAAAAGGACATTGAAACAGATCCCGACGATCCCGGTTAATACCCCATACCAGCGGCGAACCTGCGGATTCTCATATTCTTCATAACCTGGAATGAATAATTTACTCAACACCTTGATCATATGCTTCCAAT
>JAUNIU010000023.1 GCA_030523265.1 Eubacteriales bacterium
CATTCGGTTCGGTGAGAAAAGTAGAGACGCAATGTGTGCCATCCGGTTTGATGAGAGGAGTGGAGTGGAATGCGTGTGATTGGTCTGACAGGAGGTGTGGGCAGTGGGAAATCCTATGTGGCTCATTATCTACAGGAACGCTATCAGATGGATCTGCTGATCGCGGATGATTTGGGACATGTGGCGATGCAGCCGGGGACGGATAGTTATGCGCAGATTATTACCCGGTTTGGAACGAATGTAGTCGGTGCAGATGGTACATTAGACCGGGGTCTGCTTGCAGAAACGATTTTTCATGACCCACAGGCAATGACGGATATGAATGCCATCATACATCCCGTGGTGAAATCATATATTGCGGATTATATTCAGAAGCGCAAGAAAGAGCACGGCACGATACTGTTGGAAACGGCCATTCTCTACGAGACCGGATGCGATGGACTTTGTGATGAGGTCTGGTATGTATATGTGCCGGCGGAGGAGCGCATCCGGCGTTTGATGCGGGACCGTGGTTATACGGAAGAAAAGTCCCGTGCCATTATGGCGAAGCAACAGCCGGACGCTTTTTTTCTGGACAGAGCAGATCGTGTGATCGATAATAAGGGGGATCGCCAGGCGTTGGAAAGGATTCTAGAGACCATGATACCAACGGAGCAGAGGCAGATTCAGGGTGCTTTCCAGGATACAACCCACCAATAGCAGGAGTAACAGCAGCAGTAGAAAAGGAATTTCATGTAACAGGGAAATTCCTTTTTTCGTGTCTGCATGGGTGGTGTGTAACTTTTGGATCAGGAGAAGATATAGGGGTACATAGATTAGTGCCTGTGGCATCAGGAAGCAAAAATATCCCCAGATACCGCTGACGCCATGCAGTATGGTACAAAAAAGCAGCAGAAGACCATTGGTAAAACCGCTATATAGTAAATAACCGTACAGATATAGCAGCCAGACATTGGTACAGGAAAAAAATATTAATAATACATATTCTTTGCATTGTTGTTTGAAGCAAAGCAGACAAAATGGCAGAAATTTTATTTTGGTGGTGACGATACCGGATAGCAGTCCCTCATAGGTGTCTTTCACTGTGGTATAGAGACTGTTTCTGAGAACATGCCCACACAGATATCCCAAAAGCATGCCAGCCAGATAGACAAGGATACTGCGGAGGATGGGACTGGAGTTTGCGGCGGACTGTCCATGATAACGAACCAGATAGGATTTCAATACGATCTCCTTTCGGATCAAATCTTAGTTTTTATATTCTATGGGACAATCCGCGAAATTATGTATTGCTGGTTGCGTTCCTGGAAAGGGGTCATTCTTTGGTAATGCCCAATTCGGCGGCCAATTCTTCCAGATACATCCAGCGTTCCATTTTTTCTTCCAGTTGCTTCTCTGCGGTTTCTTTGGCGGCGGTCAGTTCCCCCAGTTTCACAAAATCTCTGGAGGACGCCAGAATATCCTGATCCAGTTGTTCGATCTGGGTTTCCAGTGCTGCGATATCATCCTCGATGGTTTCAAAATCTCTCTTTTCCTGATAGGTCATTTTCTTTTGGCGTTTGTGTCCGTCTTTCCAGTTCTTGCGGTTTAAGCCGGATGTCTCTTTCTTTTCATTAACATGGGAGATGCCAATTCCGGCATCGGATACCTGCATTTGGGCCTGGGATTGATTTAAATAATCGGTATAACCTCCCTCATAACGGTCAATCTGACCATTTCCTGCAAACGCAAAAATGCGGTTGACGATTCGGTCCAGGAAGTAGCGGTCGTGAGAGATGGTCACGATGATACCCGGGAACTGATCCAGATAATCCTCCAATATGGTCAGAGTGGCGATGTCCAGATCATTGGTTGGCTCATCCAGCAATAAAATATTAGGTTCGGTCATCAGGATTCGCAGCAAGTATAATCTCCGGCGTTCGCCACCGGACAGTTTTTCGATCCGGGTGTACTGTTGATCTGGTGGAAAGAGAAAACGCTCCAGCATGGCAGAAGCGGAGATGGTGCCATCCGTGGTATGAATATATTCCCCGGCCTCTTTCACGTAATCAATGACTCGCATGGTTGGTTCCATTGCTTCACATTCCTGGGAAAAATAGCCGATACGCACCGTCTGCCCGATGGTAACGGAACCACTGTCTGGCTGCACCTGATGCAGGATGATTTTCAGCAGTGTAGATTTGCCACAACCATTGGGGCCGATGATGCCGATGCGGTCATCCCGCAGAAAAATATAAGAAAAATCCGAGATCAGGGTATGTCCGGCATAGCTTTTGGAGATTCCCTCTAATTCCACGGTGGTTTTCCCAAGCCTGGAGACAACGGAACTGATTTGTACTTTTTCGTCCTGCACAGGCGCAGATTGGTCCCGCAGTGCTTCATAGCGGGCGATGTGCGCTTTTTGTTTGGTGGAGCGGGCTCTGGCACCACGCATCATCCATGCGATTTCGGTACGGAGCAGGCTTTGGCGTTTGCGCTCTGTGGCTTTGGCGATTTCCTCCCGCTCAGCTTTTAACTGCAGATATGTCAGATAATTTCCTTTGTATTGATATAGTTTTCCTTTATCAATTTCTACGATCCGGTTGGTGACACTATCCAGAAAATAGCGGTCATGGGTAATCATAATCAGAGGTCTGGGATCGGTTTTTAAGGTATCTTCCAACCACTGTGCCATGGCACTGTCCAGATGGTTGGTAGGCTCGTCTAGGATCAGCACATCGGCGGGAGTCAGAAGCGTACGGATCAGAGCCAGTCGTTTCTTTTGTCCACCGGACAATTCCCCGGTTTGCTGTTCAAAGTTAGGCAACCCCAGCTTTTGCATCATGCTCTTTGCTTCCGGTATATAGTCCGAAGGCTCTCCAGAGATTTCATCCGCCAGGGGCAAAGCGGCGGTTAAAGCAGTGATATCATCAGGAAAGTAAGGCATCTGAGGCAGATAGGTGATCCGCAGATCTCTCTGCATGGTGATTGTGCCTTGATCAGGTTCTTCTTTGCCGGCCAGGATGCGTAACAGAGTAGATTTGCCAGTGCCATTGATCCCGATGATTCCCACTTTTTCATGGTCATCCAGATGAAACGAGGCATCTTCAAACAGGGAACGCTCGGTATAAGCATGTGTTAAATGTTCGACAGTCATGATATTCATGAATCAGTTCCTCCTTTTTCTCACTTTTAGAAATGGGGCAGCGCAAAGTAAGATATGAGTACAAACTTAGCGAGAAATGTGTTATAATCATATTAATCATGGACTATCTTACCGAGAAATAGAAAGGATGTCAAAATGGAATCAATGATTTATCGCCGAAAGGTGAATTATTATGAAACAGATCAGATGTCGATCGTTCACCATTCCAATTACATACGTTACTTTGAGGAAGCCAGATTGGAGATGCTTGACCAGTTGGATCTGAATTATGCCAGGATGGAGCAAAACGGTCTGATTATCCCGGTGCTGTTTGTGGATTGTAAGTATTTACAGCCTTTGTTATACGGCGATACATTTGATTTACATTTACGCATCACCAAATATGATGGGATCAAGATGGAACTTTCGTATGAAATTTATAAGGAAGATGGGAAGGTATTATGTACCACCGGATGTAGTGGTCATTGTTTTTTGGATAAAGAGATGAAGCCGGTCAGAATGAAACGTGAATATCCGGAGATTTATCAGAAGCTAAAGGCTTTAGTACAGGCAGAGTGAGGGGAGAGATTCGTGTGAAAAAGAAATTAAGGGTGATTTTGATTACCAGTCTGGTAATGCTGATCGGTATGGGAGTGTTGTTGTGGAAAATGAATGATTTTGCCAAAAAAGAAAAGGCAAAAGAAGAGGCATTGTTAGATGAGGAGCGGGATCTGGTAGCGGAGGACGGTTCTAAAGTGACAGATGAGATCAAGGATGTGGATATTATTCCACTGTATCTGTCTGGGAATGATAAAAATGTTATTACCACGTCCATGAATCAGGTTTCGGATATCTATAATCTTTCAAAATCAGCAGAAGTGGAAGCTATGCTGACGGATATTAAAAAGAATAAGAAATTTTCCTTTGCCAGTCCCATGTGGGCGTATAATCCCTATGGAACCAATCAGCAATCCCTGTATTTGTATTTTAAGAGCGATGGCAAAGGATACTGCCGGTACACCATTTCCGTTGATGATCCGTCGATACCGGACTTTACCAGGACGCTTTTAAATGATGGGGCAGGTAATTTATCTAAGGAACATGAATATCAATTAGTCGGTTTGATTCCGGGAGTGAAGAATTATATCACGATTCGTCTGTATAATAAAAAAGATGAGCTGGCGGCGGTCCAGACATACAGTATAGATGCACCGGCGGCTACAGACGGCGCACAGGCAAAACTGAGTGTGGAAGCGGGTTACAGCAAGACAAAGGTTTCCAATGGTTTGTATACGGTGTTTACCGGCGCCAGAAAGGGGACCGATGGCAAGACGCATTATTCGATCCTGCAGTATGATAATTCCGGCTGTCTGCGCAGCAATATGCCACTGGATGGATATGGTGGCAGAAATATACAGATTATCTATGATACTCTGGTGTATGCCAACAGTGCAAATCAGGTGGTCAAGGTAAATGATCTGGGGCAGGTGACAGCAGTATATCCGGTCATGGGATACCAGATATCCGGTGAGTACGCGTATGATGGTAGTGGCAGTATCTATCTGATTGCCACCGCCAGGCGGAAAAAGACCACAAACAACAGTAAGATATTAAAGCTGGAACTGGAGACGGGAGAAGTTACCGAAGCTTTGGATATGGATACGTTACTGCCGCAGGTGCGTAAGCGCGTCAAGGGAAAGAATTGGGTAGATGTGGATTCGATACAGGTGACTGGAACGAATCAGTTGTTGATTAGTTCGGCGGGGTTATCCAGTATATTGAAAGTGAGTCAGGTGGGCAGCCTGTTGCCTAAGGTGAACTATATCATTGGGGATCCTAAGCTGTGGAATGATTATAAGAAATGGAAAAATTTAGTGTTAGCAAAAAATCTGGGGGAAGAGGATTCTGCCAAAAAGAAAGATTTTACATACCAATATGGACAGAATGCCATGACATATCAGCCGAAGGCAACAGAAGGACAGTACACATTAGAGTTTTTAAATAATAATGCCGGGCGGGGTGCTGGTGCGGATGCCCACTCCTATTATTACCGATATCTGGTAGATGAGAATGAGGGGACTTATGGTTTACAGAGCATGGAGGCACTGGCACAGACCAAGTCCAATGGTAATGTATCTGTTGAGGAAGATGTGATCATCTACTGTAATAGCGATGCCAGAGTGGTGCAGGAAACAGACCGGGATGGTAAGCTGATACGTGGGTTTACATATCCATACCCGTTATATCGTGCTTATAAATCGGATTGGAAAGGATTTTGGTTTTATTGATCTTCGGGTATGCTACTACAAACAGGGCGTTTTGCGTATTGCAAAACGCCCTGTTTGTGTGTGATGATACCGGAGGCAAAAGATCTTTTGCCTCTGGTGGATTGTTTCGTGGCAATGAGATTCAGAACCAGAGATCTTTCAGGTCCCGTTTTGTGATTTGTTCTAATTCACGCACGGAATCGTAATAAAATGCTTCCAATGCCAGTTGATCGGATTTTGATATTTTTTCCTTTGTTTCCACCAATGTAAATTTCCAGATAAACGTAAATAATTTCGTAAAAAGTTTCTGTCTGATCTGTGATGCTGATTTGATATTGACACGAAACGTTTGCAGTTTGCCATTGATGCGTGCACACAAATAATTTCTTGCCACTCTGTTTCCAGGATTGGAATGTGGCAATTTAGTATATTTTTTGGGCTGTACATCCAGAAAAGTTTGGATTTCATTCATGGTACTTTCGGGATGGCAGATCAGATCCTCCATGAAAACAATATGAATGGAATCCGGATCATAATATCTTAAATACTCTTTGATCCATTTGGTATAACAAAATCGTTGATCTTTCCCGGAATAAATATAATCATGCAGGTAATCATGGAACATTTCCGGCGTAAACTTTTTGTATTTATGATAATAAGTGCGCAATTTCGGGTCCATACTGCGCTTCATCATCATAATGAAATAGGAGTATGTAGCACCGACCGGATTGCGTACCAGAAAAATAATTTTAGGTTTTTTCCCATACGTTTCATATACAAAATGGCTTTGGAAGAAAAAGGTGGGTTCGATACTGCCTAATTTTTGATGGGTGGGAGAGTTGCCATCAAGGTAAGTTCTTTGAAAACGTTCCGGTGCATCGATGTAACGGTTTTTCCATCTGCCGTAAAGCAGTTCCTTCCGGCGGGGCAAATAAATTTGTTTGTGTTTTGACAGCGCAGTATGCAGCGAGGTGCTGCAACATTTCGTAAAACCAACGCAGAGAAAATCCATAGGAAGATTGTCGCGTCTGGACAGGCTGGCTAACAATTCATAATCTACAGGGATAATATGTTCCTGTGGCCAGGCATGAAGCGCGGAACACAGGGATTCCGTCTGGCTGTCCGTGCGTCCCAGAACATATATATAAGTAGTCTCGTCTGTGGGATAAGCCTGTATGTTTTTCAAGGGTTTCTCTAATAATCCCGTACTATCTTTCTTTGTGGTAGCATAAGAGATGCCTGTAACTCTGGTATCCAGACTCTGTTGCCAGTAATAACGCAGTAAAATGACTACCAGAGATTTCTCGCCATATAAAATGACATGCTCAAAGAGGCTGGCAGATTGTTTCAATTCCTCTTCGGTTGTGATTTGTTTTGTCCGATTCATATGTGTTACTCCCGGTTCATTTCTTATTGTGAAATCAATCTAGCAAAAGAATGTGACGGGAATTGATCATAATTATGTTTCTTTTTTTATAAATTAATGTCAACTTTTTGTCTAGTGCCCGCACTATCCCCCCCGGATTTTCCTTCGGTAGTTTTTCATTGACACACAGGGCAGACAGGATGGCAAAGGGTAAATGTGTGTTGAATTGACAAAAAATGCGAAAACTAGGGTGGCACAATCATTGACCGTATCTGGCAAATGTTGTATACTTAAAATTAGGTTTTCGTCCTAGATTTGATAGCATGGGGAAGCAATTTCCGGCTAGTCCGGACGAGTATAAAATTTATATCATAGGAGGTATTTTGAAATGAAGTTTTTTGTTGACACGGGGAAGATTGAGGACATTAAAAAGGCAAATGATATGGGTGTGATTTGCGGTGTTACCACCAATCCATCCCTGATTGCGAAAGAGGGTGGCAAAAGCCAGGAGGAGATCTTAAAGGAGATCGCTGCCATTGTTGACGGACCGATCAGTGGTGAGGTGAAAGCTACTACAGTAGATGCAGAAGGCATGATCGCAGAGGGTAGAGAGATCGCAAAACTTCATCCAAACATGGTAGTGAAGATCCCTATGACGGTAGAGGGATTGAAAGCCACGAAAGTATTAGCCAGTGAAGGAATCAAGTGTAATGTTACATTGATCTTTTCTGCGAATCAGGCGTTACTGGCAGCCAGAGCAGGTGCTGCATATGTATCTCCATTCCTGGGACGTCTGGATGACATTTCCACACCGGGCATCGATCTGATTCAGAGTATCGCAGATATTTTTGCCAACTATCCGGAGATTACTACAGAGATCATTGCAGCCAGCGTGCGTAATCCGATCCATGTGACAGACTGTGCATTGGCAGGGGCAGATATTGCTACTGTACCATACTCCGTGATTGAGCAGATGACGAAACATCCGCTGACGGAGCAGGGGATTGAGAAGTTCCAGAAGGATTATATAGCAGTATTTGGCGAATAGAGAAGGGAAAGTTCGTCAAGAGAGATAGATTAATATCGATAGAAAGGAATAGTTGAGAATGGATACATTAGCATTAAAAAAGACAGCCAATGAGATTCGTAAAGGTATCGTGACAGCGGTTCACAGTGCGAAATCCGGTCATCCGGGTGGTTCTTTGTCTGCGGCTGATATTATGACTTATTTGTATTTTGAAGAGATGAATGTAGATCCACAGGAGCCAAAGAAAGCAGACCGGGATCGCTTTGTATTGTCTAAGGGGCACATTGCTCCGGCGCTGTATTCTACTTTGGCACAGAGAGGTTTTTTCCCGGTAGAAGATTTAACGACATTGCGTCATGTAGGTTCTTACTTACAGGGGCATCCGGATATGAAGCACATTCCTGGTGTGGACATGTCCAGTGGCTCGCTGGGACAGGGAGTGTCTGCGGCAGTGGGTATGGCATTGTCGGCGAAGCTGGATGGTGCAGCATACCGCGTGTATACTATGCTTGGCGATGGTGAGATTCAGGAAGGACAGGTATGGGAGGCGGCTATGTTCGCTGGTGCCCGTAAACTGGATAACCTGGTGGTGATCGTAGATAACAATGGATTACAGATCGATGGTGACATCGCTGATGTATGTTCTCCATATCCGATTGCAGATAAATTTAAGGCATTCAATTTTAATGTGATCGAGATCGATGCACATGACTATGATCAGATCGATGCTGCATTTAAGCAGGCGAAAGAGACGAAGGGAATGCCAACGGCGATTATTGCCAAGAGTGTAAAAGGAAAAGGGGTATCCTTCATGGAGAATCAGGCTAGTTGGCATGGTTCCGCTCCGAATGACGAGCAGTATGAACAGGCAATGGCAGATTTAGAGAAAATCGGAGCATCATTATAGAAAGGAGACAACAGAAAAATGGCAGACGTTAAGAAAATTGCTACAAGAGAGAGCTACGGAAATGCCCTGACAGAGCTGGCAGAAGAGTATCCTAATCTGGTGGTACTGGATGCCGATTTGGCAGCCGCTACCAAGACTGGTATCTTTAAGAAAGCATATCCAGACAGACATATTGACTGTGGTATCGCAGAGTGTAACATGATGGGCATCGCAGCAGGTCTGGCAACGACAGGAAAGATTCCTTTCGTGAGTTCCTTTGCCATGTTTGCGGCAGGACGTGCTTTTGAGCAGGTTCGCAATTCCGTTGGATATCCAAAGTTAAATGTAAAAATCGGAGCCACCCATGCAGGTATTTCCGTAGGAGAGGACGGCGCGACGCATCAGTGTTGCGAGGACATTGCTTTGATGCGTACGATTCCGGGCATGGTAGTGATGAATCCATCCGATGATGTGGAGGCAAAGGCAGCGGTTAAGGCTGCTCTGGACCACGAGGGTCCGGTATATATCCGTTTTGGACGTTTGGCTGTGCCGGTGATGAATGACAAGCCGGATTACAAGTTTGAATTAGGGAAAGGTGTGGTCCTGCGGGAAGGAAAAGATGTAACTTTGGTTGCCACAGGATTAGAGGTATCGGAGACATTGGCGGCAGCAGAGAAGTTAGCAGCGGACGGCATCGATGCCAAAGTGATTAACATTCATACCATTAAGCCGCTGGATGAGGATCTCATTGTGGCGGCAGCGAAAGAGACCGGCAGAGTGGTAACGATCGAGGAACATTCTATCATAGGCGGTCTGGGCAGTGCAGTATGTGACTGTCTGTCTGCAAAGGCACCAACACAGGTATTAAAGATCGGTGTGTGTGATACCTTTGGCGAGTCCGGCCCGGCGGTAGAACTGATTAAGAAGTATGGTTTAGACAGCGAAGGAATCTATGCAAAGGTAAAAGAATTTATGGCATAATTCCATACTTGCAAGGATGCTAGGAGATCAGTGATGCACTGGTCTCCTTTTCGTTTGTTACTTTACGGTGCCCCTTGCGCCATCGCGCCGGATGCGTGGATTACGTGTGTGAAAGACGTTCTTACCTTCTTTACTTAATAGACATATTTTCTGTGTGTTTTCGGAATTGTCTCGGAGTGATACCATGTGTTTTCCGGAATTGTCTGGAGAAATAATTGCTATCGTTGAAGCCGCATTGGTAAGCAATCTCGCTGATGGACATTTCCGTATAGTGCAGGAGTTTTTCTGCCTTCTGAATCCGGTATTGTAGTAAATATTGTACCGGTGATGTTTGATATGCACTTTGAAATAGCCGATTGAAATGCCGGGTAGACAGACCGGATATTTCTGCCAGTTGTTGTACCGTGATCTCTTCCGGATAGTGGCTTTCCAGATAGGAAATAGGGGCGATCAAAGGGGAAAACTGATTGGTATCGGTTTTTGTAGTTTCCTGATAAATGCGTGAAAACGTCAGTGCCAGGGAGATGAAACTGGTTTTCAGAAAGGTCTGGTATCCTCTGTCCTTTTTTTCGTACTCTGCTATCATTTGACTGATCATGTGATTCACCGTGGAAAAGGTTTGGTTTTTGAGGGAGAGTCTGCTGATAAAAGAATGGTTTTTGGTCAGGGATGGTTCGATGACGAATAAAGCATGAAAGCCCTCCATATTGCACAGATCACTGGCGGGATCGAAAATATGGTTCATGCGGAACATGATATTGCATATCTTAAAATCTCTGGCATTACTATAGCCATGGGCAGTATTCTCTCCGATGACAAAGACATCCCCCTTTTGTACCGGATAGGTTTCAGACCCGACCACATGATCTGCACGACCGCGCAGTACCACCACCAGTTCACAAAAGTCCAGATGGATATGTTCCTCTAACCACTCGTCATGTTTTCCGTATTGAATAAAGAATGGAAAGGCAGGGTCTTCTGTAAAATAATGCAATCTCATTTCATTCATAGGATTTATCTCCATAGACATCTCCGTATATTGGCAGTATCAATGCCTTGAACGTCATGTCCGTTTTGTGCTATTTTTTGTCAGAAAAGTTAAGGAAAAATGTATGCTTTTCCTTTATGTTTATAGCTATAGTTTAGTATAAGCAAACGGGAAATACAAGAGTGTTTCCGGTGCGGAAATATTTGATGGCAGGATATAACAGAAATGGAGGTATGAGAAAATGATGGTACAAAATCCTATTGTGAAAGGTTTTTTCCCGGACCCAAGTATTTGCAGGGCAAATGGGAAATATTATCTGGCGTGCAGTTCGTTTCAGTATTTTCCAGGGGTACCGATCCTGGAAAGTGATGATCTGCTCAACTGGAAGCTGATCGGACATTGCCTGACCAGACAAAGTCAGGTGAATCTGCATGAGGTCAACAGTTCCGGTGGAGTATTTGCACCGACGCTTCGGTATCATGCTGGCAGGTTTTACATGGTGACAAATAATAATACCTATCAGAAGAATTTTTATGTCTATACCGATGATATTTATGGAGAATGGTCGGAGCCAATCTTTGTGGAGCAGGGTGGTATTGATCCGTCTCTGTTTTTCGAGGGAGATCAGGTATATTTCACGTCCAATGGCAATGACGAAAATGGTGATGGCTGTATCATGCAGTGTCAGATTGATATAGAGACGGGGCAGAAGCTGACCCCTACCACCAGAGTATGGGGTGGTGCAGGTGGACGTTATCTGGAGTCGCCGCACTTATATCATTTTGGGGACTGGTACTATCTGATGGTGGCAGAAGGCGGTACGGAATACGGTCATATGATCAGTTATGCCCGCAGCAAAGATCCGATGGGACCTTATGAAAACTATCCACACAATCCAGTATTGACGAACCGCAATGTGGGTGGCAATTTGAATCGGATTCAGGGAATCGGACATGGTGATCTGGTACAGGATGAGGCTGGAAATACGTTCCTGGTATGCCTGGGATACCGGCAGATTGGAGAATGGCAGCCCTTTCATCATTTGGGCAGAGAGGTTTATCTGACGGGGGTACATTGGACGGAAGATGGCTGGTTTACGGCGGGTGATGCCAAAGGAACCGTGACAGCACAGATGGAGGTGTCAGGCGTCTCAGGAACACAGCAGTTGGAGGGAATCTATGATGTGGAACTGTCCACCTGTCCTGTGGGAGATCCCAGATGGTGTTATATGCGTGACTATGAGCCGGATCGTTATGAGTTTACCGGACATTCTATCCGAATGAAAGGGAACACCGTTACCTTAGAGGAGGCATCCATTCCAACGTTTTTGGGGATTCGTCAAAACGAATTTGAGACAGAATATCGGGTGCGGTTACATTCCGAAGCGGCAGAGGCAGGGGTAACCTGCTATATGGATGAAAGCCAGCATTATGATCTGGCTCTGGTACAGGATGAAGAGGCGGTCAGCGTGCAGGTGAAACTTCGCACCGGAGATGCTGTCGGTATCGCCGGGGAGGTGGTTTTACCGTCGGGAACACAGGATGTGGCATTAAAGATATGTTCCGATCACGAATGGTATCACTTCTATCTGGTACAGGATGAAACCGATATCAAGATAGCCCAGGCAAGGACAAAATATCTGTCCACGGAAGTGGCAGGAGGATTTACCGGAGTGCTGCTGGCGATGTATGTCATTGATCCAGAGAATCGTGTGGCAGAATTTTCGGATCTGACATGGACGCAAAGAGTATCCTGAAGCTTTGCTTCATGATCCTGTTGCGCCCTCACAAGCAAGCTTGTTCGGTCCGCTTATCACTATATCATTATAGATGCAGGCAGGTTTATGTAGATCATAAGCCTGCCTGTTTACATGGATGTGGATGTGTCTTTGGAGTCTCTTATGTTGTGTGCGGTTGGAGGTTGAAACAAACAGGGTTTTTGGTGTATGCTTATCATTGAAAAGATTTGGATACCGGAAGAGGTTTTCTGTTTGGATATCGGTGTCAAAAGTCCCTTTGAGTGATTGCTCATACCATTAATATGCTTAATACAGAGGTGCCCGGATGAAGAAAGTCGGAATTGTGATATGTAATTATAATAAAGAAGATTGTGTGCTGGATTGTATTCAGTGTATTTTAGAGTCCAAGTTTCAGGATTTTGATCTATATGTGGTGGATAATGCATCCACCGATGATTCTGTGCGCAGAATCCGGGAGAAATATCCTGCGGTGACGGTGTTGGTAAATACAGAGAATCTGGGAGGCTCCGGCGGTTTTAACCGGGGTTTGCGGGAAGCGTATGCCAAGGGATATCCCTATCTGATGTGTGTGGACAATGATGCCATGCTGGATGAAAATGCGGTGGGGAATCTCTATGCGTTTTTGGAACAGCATCCCGAGGTGGGGATGGCAGGATCTAAGATCTATCATAGTGAAGCACCGGACCGGATACAGCAGTTTGGTCAAAAGATAGACTTTACATATTTTTGTACCGAAGTACCTCATTTGAATATGGTGGAGGATGGTACTATGCCGGATTATCTCTATGTGGATAGTGTGGCAGCCTGTTCCCTAATGGTGCGCAGGAGTACCATTGACAGGATCGGATATATGCCGGAGGAAAACTTTTTGTATTGGGATGATACCGAGTGGTGCCATAAATGCAATCTGGCAGGTATGAAAGTGGCTTCGGTGGGGACATCCAAAGCACTACATGCCATGGGTGCCAAACGGGAGACCGTCAATACATTTCCCACCTATTATGCGTGGCGTAACTGGATCGCATTTTTTGCCAGGTATACGCCGGCAGAGAAATATGAAAAAATGGCGGAGTCCTTTTTATCTTCGGTCTTCCGGATAATCTATGAAGGACTTCACACCGGGATGCAGGCGAAAACCCGGACTGTAGTTCTGGCAATGGACGATGCGCTGCACGGAGTGACGGGCAAGGCCGGTGAGAACCGGATTTTTCCGTTGGATTATAGTGATGCTCCATTTCGTGGACTATTTGCGGCATCCGATACCTATTATATTGAGTCAAATGGGCATGAATGGCTGGCAGAGGAATTGCGCCAAAAGGCAGAACAGATGGGATATCAGATAAGCTGGAAAGAGAAAAATACCGTAGGAGTGCCGGTGATCTCTTTGTGCCAGTCAATCTTTGAGCAGGAGGATCTGTCATTACAAAAGATTTATATAGATATTGAATATTGTATATTGCGGACACAAGAGGATGTATTGGATGTGATCAATTATAATTATAGCAAGAGAATGTATTTGTTTGCCGAAAAGCCTAAATTCGTACAGAAATTATATGAGCTAAAATAGATGCAATTAATGTGCATATTGCCCATGCTGCTGTAAGCAGAATGGTCTTTTCACATGAAAAATAGTTCAAAATTAAAAATAACGAAACGCAAGGTGGCGTTTCGTTTGACAAATGTTTTGTGACGACTATACTAGTAGATAATGCAGTAGAACGTGAGCAATATAGGAGAGATATTGTGATAGAAGGGATAAAGAAGATGGATGTTTATAAGGTAAAAACCATAGCGGAACCGCCTAATCTGCAGGTAAGTGTACCGGGGTCGAAAAGCATAACCAACCGCGCCCTGTTGATGGCAGCCATGGCAGAAGGTATGACCATCCTGCGAGGGGTGCAGTTTAGTGAGGATTCCCTGCATTTTCTGACAGCGCTACAGGATCTGGGGTTTGCGGTGACAGTGGACCAGCAGTGTTGTCAGGTGATGATACGGGGATATGGGGGACGCATTCCCAGAAATGAGGCGACGATCTATGTGGGGAGTGCCGGAACAGCTGCACGGTTTCTGACCGCTTTTGTGGCGATGTCTCCGGGACGGTATCGGTTAAATGCATCAGAACAGATGAAAAAACGTCCGATGCGGGAATTATTAGTAGCATTGGAGGAGATCGGTGCCAGATTTACATGGTTAGGAGATCCCTATGCGTTTCCGATGGAGGTGCAGGGGATGGGACGACGACATGGAGAATACCGGATTCAGCTCAATATCGACCGCAGCAGTCAGTTTTTGAGTGCTCTTTTGATGACATCTCCTCTGATGCTGGATTCTCTGGTGATCGAATTGACCGGGACGCGCAGTGCCAGATCTTATGTGAATATGACGGAGCAGATGATGCGCCAGTTTGGACATCCCGGTGTGCAAAAATACGGAGAAGACTGTTATCAGGTGAAGAGGAGTTCGTATCATGCACAGGAATATACAGTGGAACCGGATGTGTCGGCAGCCTGCTATTTTTATGCCATCGCAGCAGTCACCGGAGGGACAGCTATTGTCCAACATATGTGCCGGGATTCTTTGCAGGGAGATATGAAATTCTTGGAAGTATTGGAACAGATGGGGTGCACTCTCCGGTGGATTCCCGGAGATGGCCAGACAGAGCGGTTAGAACTTGTCGGTCCGCAAAATGGGACACTTCATGGCATTGATATCAAAATGAGTGATTTTTCAGACCAGGCATTGACATTGGCAGCCATCGCACCGTATGCAGATGCACCGGTGACGATACGGGGGGTATCTCATATCAGACGGCAGGAATCGGATCGTCTGCAGGTGATTGTGACAGAATTGGAACGCATAGGGATACATTGTGATATGCTTTCGGATGGTGTCGTGATCCATCCCGGACAACCGCATGGAGCCAGGATTCAGACATATCAGGATCATCGGGTGGCAATGTCTTTTGCCATCACAGGACTCCGGACAGAAGGGATCGAGATTGCGGATCCCATGTGTTGTCGTAAGACATTTGCACAGTATTTTGAACTATTTGAGAAAGGACTATATTCATGAAAACAATAGCGGAATTATTACAGGAAAAATTGGAGAAGGCATTTGAACAGGCGGGATATGATGCAAAGTATGCGAAAGTGACGGTGTCTAATCGTCCGGATCTATGCCAGTATCAGTGTAATGGTGCATTGGCAGCAGCGAAACAGTATCACAAGGCACCGATCCAGATGGCAGGGGAAGTGGTGGAGCGGTTAGCAGACAGTGACAGCTTTCAGGAGATTTCCGCACAGGCACCGGGATTTATCAATATGACTGTCAGCGATGCATTTCTGTCAGATTATATTAATGCCATGGCAGCAGAGGATAAGTTTGGTGTATCTGTGCCAGATAAGCAGGAGACGATCGTGATTGATTATGGTGGGGCAAATGTAGCGAAACCATTGCATGTGGGGCATTTGCGTTCTGCCATCATCGGGGAAAGTATCAAGCGTACTGCCCGTTATATGGGACACAAGGTGATCGGGGATGCGCATCTGGGAGATTGGGGGTTGCAGATGGGTTTGATCATTACAGAGCTGAAACATCGCAAGCCTGATCTGGTATACTTTGATGAAAGTTATGAGGGGGATTATCCACAGGAGCCTCCGTTTACCATGGCGGATCTGGATGAAATTTATCCTTATGCCAATGCTTACTCCAAAGAGCATGCGGACTATAAAGAGGAAGCACAGACCGCCACGGCAGAATTGCAGGCAGGCAGACGGGGATATCTGGCATTATGGCAGCATATTATCAATGTATCGGTGGCAGATCTTCGCAGGATTTATGCCCGGTTAAATGTGGATTTTGATCTGTGGAAGAAAGAGTCGGATGCACAGCCATATATTCCAGACATGATACAGCAGATGAAGGATGGCGGATACGCTCACATGGATGAGGGTGCCTTGGTGGTGGATGTCAAAGAAGAGACAGATACGAAGGAGATCCCTCCTTGTATGCTTTTGAAATCCAACGGTGCTACTTTATATAATACTACGGATCTGGCAACCATCGTGGAGCGTCGGAAATTATTTGATCCTACCAGAATTATTTATGTGGTAGATAAGCGGCAGTCCCTGTATTTTGAGCAGGTATTCCGGTGTGCCCGCAAGACGAAGATCATCGGATCGGATGTGGATTTGGTTTTCGTAGGATTCGGTACCATGAATGGCAAGGATGGCAAGCCATTTAAGACCAGAGATGGTGGTGTACTGCGTCTGGAGAATTTATTGGAGGATGTCAACTCTCAGGTACAGAACAAAATGGCTGACCGGGATATGGACCAGGAGACTATGCGGGATGCGGCTGCCAAGATTGGACTGGCTGCTATCAAATACGGTGATTTGAGTAATCAGGCGGCGAAGGATTATGTTTTTGATGTGGAACGGTTTACTTCTTTTGAGGGGAACACAGGACCATATATTTTGTATACGATTGTTCGTATCAAGTCCCTGTTAAATAAAGTGGCAGAACAGGAGATCAGCGTGGATGATACCGTGCCGATCCTGCCTTCGGATAATAAGACGGAGACCGATGTGATGTTAGCGTTATCCAAATGGAGTGAGACGGTGGAAACCGCATATGCAGAGCAGGCTCCTCATAAGATCTGTCAATTTGTCTATGAATTGTCCGATGCGTTTAATAAATTTTATCATGAGACGAAGATTGTGACGAATGAAGATACCGCAGCCAGAGAGTCCTATATCAAATTGTGTCGTCTGGTGGGGCGCGTACTGGAAACCGCGATGGATTTATTGGGCTTAGAGGCACCGGACCGTATGTAAATATGCCGCGAAAGGAGAAAGAAGTCTATGTATCGTTTGACATCTCAACTGGTAATTTATCGCAATATCGGCAAAGAAAGTATTTTGTTTCGGCTGGCTGATATTTGCCAGCAGTTTGACAGAGGTGACTATGTCAGGGAAGATCTGGTCACGGAGATCTACGAACAGATTCATCGGCTGTTGGAAATTTCTACCCGCTATGGTTTTGACAAAAATCTCTGGCATAATTATCTTGCCTTTGAGCTGGCGATGAGCGAGAATCCCTTTACACTGGTTTCGGAAAAAGTAGGAGCCAATGAGGGGACCGTCAATGTCTTTGCCAGAGATGATTTCAAGATCTTTAAGCAGCTTTTTGACTATGATTTTACCCGGCTGGAGCAGGCATTGGGAATCCATTGTTTTGATGTTATTCTGGACTATAAGGCAGTGGTGAAAAGCGAACAGATCTTTAATAAGAGTGTCAGCGAGAAAGTGCAGGTCTTGAGCCAACAGATCGAAAAGGCACAGGATGAAGAGGAATTATACCGGATCGTTACGGATTTTTATCAGGCATACGGGGTGGGAAAATTCGGTTTGAATAAAGCGTTTCGGGTATCGGATCATGAGACATACGGGATACTGAGTCCCATCACCACATCCGGCGATATGACGCTGGATGATCTGGTGGGATATGAATCCCAGAAACAGAAACTTATCGAAAATACGGAGGCATTTGTCCATGGCAGAAAGGCAAACAATGTGTTGCTGTTTGGCGATGCCGGCACAGGCAAATCCACCAGTGTCAAGGCGATCCTCAATCAGTATTACAGTCAGGGACTGCGCATGATCGAAGTATATAAACATGAGTTTCAGTATCTGTCACAGATCATTGCGGAGATCAAAAACCGCAACTATCGATTTATCATCTTTATGGATGATTTATCCTTTGAGGAATTTGAGATTGAGTATAAGTATCTGAAAGCTGTGATCGAGGGTGGTCTGGAGACGAAGCCGGAGAATGTATTGATCTATGCCACCTCAAACCGCCGGCATCTGATACGGGAGACTTGGAGTGACCGCTCCGATATGTCACAGGATGAATTGCATCGTTCGGATACCATGCAGGAAAAACTGTCTTTGGTGGCGCGGTTTGGTGTGTCGATCGGTTATTATCGTCCTTCTCAGAAGGAGTATTTTAAGATTGTGACAGAGCTGGCGAAGAAACATCCAGAAATTACATTGTCTGAAGAGGAATTGCACCAAAAAGCAAACCAGTGGGAGCTGAGTCATGGTGGGATCTCCGGCAGAACAGCACAGCAGTTTGTCAATTATCTGGCAGGGGTTACATCCGGGGAATGACAGGGTGACAGAGAGGGGATAGGATGAAGGGAAACAGATTAAAAGGGATATCGGTATTTGTATTGCTTTGCATCGGCATATTTGGCTGGCTGACGTGTGGCAAGGTAAATGGTCAGGCGGCGCAGTCTGCGAATCTGTCGGGGGCGAAAAAGGCTGTGATAGCCGCATATAAAAATTATCAAACCAAGGTGGATGTGTCGGCGTATCATCTGTACAATACGCGGGATAGTGAGGCAGTGAGTGCCATGATGACCGAGGTGGTCAACCAGACCCCGGGATTATTTTATACGGGTATGCAATATGCCAAATGTGTGGTGGTGGGAACGAATCAGATCACCGGACTAGAACTGGAGTATGCCCGGAGTTTTCAGAAACCGAATGGGACGGTGAATGTTGCTCAGATAAAAGCCACAAAAACCAAGATCAATCAGAAGGTAAAAAAGGCATTGCAATGCATCAAGCCTGGGATGACCACGGTGGAGAAAGCATTGGTCTTGCATGATTATCTGATTAAAAATACCCAATACAACGACGATGAATCCAAAGAATACCGCTATAGCGAGTGGGGTATCTTTCTCAAGGGCAAGGGAAACTGCCAGGGATATTCGATGGCGTATGGGATTTTGATGCAACGGGCAGGTATCCCGGTGCGGTATGTGGTCTCAGAGTCCATGATGCATATGTGGAACCAGATCAAGATTGGTGGGAAGTGGTATCATGTGGATGTGACATGGGATGATCCCTTAGACACCAGACAGAAAAAAGACCAGTATGGTCTGGTATTGCACGATCGTTTCCTGTGCAGTACTCAGAAAATGAAAGAAAAAGGATATTATGGCTTTGGTGGGAAATCTGCCAAGAGTACCAAGTATGACCATAAGT